>SKSV01000139.1 GCA_007122815.1 Trueperaceae bacterium
GAGAGTCAACGAGGGGGGCGCGTGGCCGTCTATCCCTGGGGAGTGAGCAGCGCACCATGAGTGACGAACGGATCATCGTCGGACTCGACATCGGGACCACCAAGATCTGCACCGTGATCGGCGAGGTGGCACGCGACGGCGTCCTCGACATCATCGGTGAGGGCACGGTTCCCTCCGACGGGCTGCGCAAAGGGGTGGTCGTGAACCTCGAGCGCACGATCGCCTCGGTGCGGCAGTCGATCCAAGCCGCGCAGAGGGTGGCGGGGGTGGAGGTCCACTCCGCTTGGGTCGGGGTGGCTGGCAGTCATCTCAAGGCGCTCACCAGTCACGGCATGGCGGCGATCCGCCGCGGTCAGCAGATAACCAAGGCCGACGTAGAGCGGTGCATCGAGAACGCCCAGGCGGTGCCGCTCGAGGCCAACATGGACATCCTGCACGTGATCCCGCAGGAGTACGTCGTCGACGGCAACGACGGCATCAAGGACCCGGTCGGCATGTCGGGCGTGCGGCTCGAAGTCGACGTCCACATCGTGGCCGGAGCGCAGGGGCCGCTCTCGAACCTGCGCCGCTGCGCCGGCGATGCCGGCGCGGACGTCGACGGACTGGTCGTGCAGGCCCTCGCTTCAGGACTCTCGGTGCTCGGCGACTCCGAACAGGAGCTGACCACGCTGCTGATCGACATCGGTGGCGGCACCACCGACGTGGGCGTGTTCCGGCGCGGCACGCTGGCCCACTCCGCCATCATCCCGCTCGGTGGCGACCACATCACCCAGGACATCTCGCAGCTGCTGCGCATACCACCGGACGAGGCCGAACGCGTCAAGAAGCGCTACGGCGTCGCGCTGCCCGAGCTCGCCGACCGCGACGTGGTCCTGGAGGTGGCGAACCCCTCCTACACCGCCTCCATCTCGACCTTCGAGCTCGCCCAGGTCATCAAGCCGCGCGTCGTGGAGATCCTCGACCTGGTCCGGCGCGACATCGAGCAGCGCATGGGGGCGCTCGAACTCCTCGCCGGCAACGTGGTGATCACCGGGGGAGCGTCGCTCATGCAGGGCCTCGACCAGGTCGCCACGGAGCGCTTCCGGCTGCCCGTTCGCATCGGCAAACCCGCGGGCGTGTCCGGCCTGGTGGACGTCGTAGCCAGCCCCGCGCACGCCACCGCGGTCGGGCTGGTGCGTTACGGGATGCTGCACGCGCCCGTGCTGCCGGGCGGTCAGCGCGTGCGCGGCGAGCGCGAGGCGGCGGCGAAACCCGGAGGTTTCTTCACCAACATCCGCAACGTGCTCAAGGACTTCTTCTAGGATGCCGACAGGTCACGTCGTGACTATGACTATGATGCGCGGTAGAAGCCAAGCGTTTGAGGATGAGGGAGTGGTGCGATGAGCAAGAGCGACAACGCGGTCATCCGAGTCATCGGCCTTGGCGGGGGCGGCAACAACGCCGTCAACCGCATGATCGAGACCGGCCTGCGCGGCGTGGAGTTCGTCGCCGCCAACACCGACGCCCAGGTGCTTTCCACCAGCCTCGCCGACACCCGCATACAGATGGGTGATCACCTGACCAAGGGGCTAGGCGCCGGAGCCAACCCCGAGGTGGGCGAGCAGGCCGCCGTCGAGGACCGCGACCGTATCGCCGAGGTGCTGCGCGGCTCGGACCTCGTCTTCATCACCGCGGGCATGGGTGGCGGCACCGGAACGGGCGCCTCGCCGATCGTGGCCGAGGTCGCGCGCGAGATGGGCGCTCTGACGGTTGCAGTGGTCACCAGCCCCTTCAACTTCGAGGGCCCGAAGCGCATGCGTCAATCCGAGGAGGGGCTGCGTCGGCTCGAGGACAAGGTCGACGCGCTCATAGTGGTGGAGAACCAACGCCTCCTCGCGGCGCTCGACCGCAAGGTGCGTCTCGCGGACGCCTTCCGCGTCGCGGACCGGGTGCTCTACCACGGCGTCCGCGGCATAAGCGACGTCATCAACGTTCCCGGCCTCATCAACGTCGACTTCGCCGACGTGAAGACGCTGCTCTCGGGAGCGGGCACGGTTCTGATGGGCATCGGCGCGGGCCGCGGCGAGAAGCTCGCCGAGGAAGCCGCCACGAGCGCTACGCAGTCTCCGCTGCTGGCGCGCGGAGTCGAGGGCGCGCAACAGCTCCTCATCAACATCACCGGCAGCGAGGAGCTCACGCTCTTCGACGCCCACGAGATCGTCGAGAAGATCAGTGAGGCGACCGAGGTCGACGACCCGAACGTGCTCTTCGGGGTCACGTACGACGAGGACGCTGCCGACGAGGTGCGCGTCACGGTCATCGCCGCTGGCTTCGACCAGCCCCAGGCGACCAGGGTCCTTAGGCCGACACAGCAACGCCTGGCGGCGGGACCGCGCAACTACGACCCCACGAACTACGACATCCCTGCCTTCTTGCGTTACAACCCAGACGGCGACAACTGAACGCCGCGACGTGCGCGAGGTCATCTACGAGGGCCACATCCTCCGGCTCGAGCTCGAGGACGGGCGCTGGGAGATAGTGCGTCACGCGGACGCTGTGGCCGTGCTCGCGCAAGACGAGCGGGGACGGGTGCTGGGGGTGTGGCAACCCCGGCCAGCCATCGCAGCGCGCACCTGGGAGCTGCCCGCGGGGCTCATCGACCCAGGTGAGACACCCGAAAGCGCCGCCGCTCGCGAGCTCGCCGAGGAAGCGGGCGTCAAGGGAGAGCTGCGCTTGCTCACCCGGCTCTACGCCTCACCTGGCTTCTGCGACGAGCTCATCTACCTCTTCGAGGCGTCGAACCTGCGACCGGCGCCTGGCTCTTCACCAGACCCTAGCGAGGACCTGGAGCTCGAGTGGCGCGACCCCCTCAGCGCCTGGCAGGAGCTGCGGTCGGGTGATCTGTGCTCCTCTGGAGTGACCGCGTTGGGCCTAAGGCACGCGCTCGCCGAGCAGGGCCGCGAGCCACTCGCGGCGTCCACGGGCCGGCCGTGAAGACCCTCCCGCCGTTACGGCGGGACCTGCAAGCCGTAGCTACCGGAGAGCCCGTGGTCGCGCTCGGGACCTTCGACGGCGTACATCTCGGGCACCGCGCTCTCATCGCGCGCACCGTGGCGATCGCGAAGGAACGCAACCTCGATTGGTTGCCCGTAGCCTTCTTCCCCCCACCGAAGACGCTGCTCGCGGGCCAACCGTTCCTCTCCAGCGAGGCCGAGAAACACCAGCTCCTGAGCGAGGCGGGCGCCGCCGCGGGACTCGCGCCAGCCGAGGTGGTGATCGTGCCCTTCGACGCCCGCTTCGCCTCGACCCCCGCGCAGCGCTTCGTGGAGCTGCTCGCGGAGTTGCGCTGCGTCACCTTGGTGGTGGGCGAGGACTTCCGCTTCGGTCGACACCGCCAGGGGGTCCCGCGGGACCTGCAAAGCGCCGGAGCCGAGCTCGAGGTGCTACCGCTCGTGAAGCTCGGCGACGAGGTCGTCAAGTCCTCCTCCATACGCGAAGCCCTGGACGCGGGCGAGGTCGAACGCGCCGCCGAGCTGCTCGGCGCGCCGTACCGGGTGATCGGTCAGGTGGTGAGCGGCCACAGGCGCGGCCGCACCATCGGTGTTCCCACGGCCAACCTCGCGCTGGACCCCAGGAAGGCGCTCACTACGGGCGTCTTCGCTGTCACGGCCGAGCTCCCGGACGGCTCGCGGCGAGGCGGCATGGCGAACCTCGGGCCACGACCGAGCTTCGACGACCCGACGATGAGCTTGGAGGTCCACCTCTTCGACTGGAGCGGCGACCTCTACGGAGCCGAGCTGAGCGTGAACGTGCACTCGCGGCTGCGCGGCCAACGACGCTTCCAGGACCTCGCCGCGCTGAGAGAGCAGTTGCACGCGGACGCAGCCGCCGCGCGAGCCCGACTCGGGCTGCCGCCGGCCTGAGGCACCCGCGGCGTTACACTCGATCATGCTCATCCACGGTCGTCACGCCGTCGTGGAAGCCCTCGCGACCCGCACGGCGCTGCGCGTCTTCGTTGCGCGCGGGGTGCGCGCTTCGACGCTCACCGACATGGAGCGGCAGGCGCGTGCGGCGGGCGTGCCCGTCGAACTGGTGCCCCGCATAGAGCTCGACCGAGCGCTCAAGACGACCTCGCACCAGGGCATCGCCGCGGAGCTGGCCGAACTCGCGTACGCTGACCCCGAGGCCCCCTTCGAGTTGGCGGAGCGGCGCGGTGAACGGCCGCTGATCGTCACGCTAGACCAGGTGACGGACCCGCGGAACTACGGGGCCATCATCCGTTGCGCCGAGGCCTTGGGCGCGCACGCGGTGGTGAGCGAGTCTCGGCGCAGCCCGCCGCTCTCCGCCAGCGTCGCCAAGACCGCCGCCGGAGCGGCCTCCCACCTACCCCTGGTGCAAGTCACGAACCTCCCGCGTTACCTGCGTGAGCTAAAGGAGCGCGGGTTGTGGGTCTTCGGCAGCGCCAGCGACGCCGCCAGCGCGGCCCATGAGGTCGATTGGGACCGCGACGTGGCGCTGGTGATCGGCGCGGAGGGGCGCGGCATGAGGCGACTGGTGCGCGAGACGTGCGACGAGGTCGTGCGCGTCCCGCTGCGCGGGCGCATCGCGTCGCTGAACGCCGCAGCCGCCACCGCGGTGCTGCTGCACGACATCGGCCTGGGGCGCGAGGGCGCGCGCACCGCCGGAGCACTTCCGACGAGCCCGTGAGCCCGTAGCGCCCCTGAGGAGGTCCCATGACCGCACGTCTTCGCCCCCGTCACCTCAAGCGTCTTGTTGCGATAGGCGAGCCGGCCATATCGCCCGATGGGGCACGGGCGGTCTACCTCCGCTCG
Source organism: Trueperaceae bacterium (assembly GCA_007122815.1). Lineage (GTDB taxonomy): Bacteria > Deinococcota > Deinococci > Deinococcales > Trueperaceae > CSSed10-48. The sequence continues at coordinate 4,812 of SKSV01000139.1, forward strand.
CAGGTCGTGGAGGGTGAGGGCGAGTCCCCGCCGCGCTACCGCGTCCGCCTGCAGCTGATAGAGCTCACCTCGGGCGAAGAGCGGTCCCTGACGACCGGTGAGTCCGCGCGCGCGCCAGCCTGGTCGCCTTGCGGCCGTTACGTCGCCTTCCTGGCGCCGCCGCGCGGCACCAACCCCGGCGAGCGCAAACCGCAGCAGCTCCACGTGATCGCCGTCGATGGCGGCGAGGCCTGGGCGCGGAGTGAGTTCGCGGCCGGCGTCCTGGAGTTCACCTGGGACCAGGACGGGGAGCGCCTGCTGGTCACCACCCGCGAGGAGTGGCGCGACGAGTCGAGCGAGCGCGGCTCGGGGCGCTGGGTCGACGCCCGCCGACACCGCTTCGACGGCATCGGCTGGGTCCCCACCGGACCGGTCTCGCTGTGGCGCGTCGAGCGACACGAAGGCGGCGCTACCAAACGCCGTCACGTATTCCCACAAGCGCCACGCGAGTTGCGCTCGACGGCGAACGGGAGACACCTCGTGTACCTGGCGCCCGCCGACCAGGAGGAGGCCGACATGGGGTTGTCGCGCCTCTGGACACGACGCGCCAGCGGAGGTGAGCCGCGAGACCTGCTTGGACGCGCGGGCATGCTGTTGAACCCGAGCCTCTCCCCCGACGGCCGCACGGTCGCGTTCCAGGCGCCGGAGGACCTCACCACCATCGGTGCGCCTCTCACGACGTTCGTGGTGCCGCGCCGCGGCGGCCACTTCCGCCCGCTGACCGAGGACGTCGAGACCGCCCCGAGCGTGGCGGGCGACACGCGCTGGGGCAGCGGCCCGACGAGACCGCGCTGGCTCGACGGCTCTACGCTGCTCATCGCGCTCAACCGCGAGGGGCGTGCGCACTTGGCGCGCCTCACGCTGGACGGGGAGCTGGAGCCGCTGATGGAGGGCGACCGGACCGTGGTGGCCTTCGACGCCGTAGCGTCGCGCGCGGTCGCGATCGTCGAGACCCCGACGAGCCCCGGCGTGCTGGTGGCGCGGGACAGCGACGGTCGCGAGCGGCACCTCAGCGATGCGAACGCCGCCTTCCTTTCGGAGCGCAGCTTGGGGCGCGCCGAGCGCCGCAGCTTCGTGGCACCCGACGGGCAACCGCTGACGTACTGGTGCCTCCAGCCTGCCAAGCCGCGCCGTGACGGGGCGCTGGTGGTGCAGGTGCACGGCGGCCCGTACACGAACTACGGCGAGGCTTTCGTGTTCGAGTTCCACGCCCTCGCCGCGGCGGGGTACACGGTCGTCTACGGCAACCCACGGGGCGGATCGAGCTTCGGTGCGGCCTTCGCGGGCGCCATCAAGGGTGCCTACGGAACCGTCGACGCCGACGACGTCCTTGCGATGGTCGAGCACGCGGTTGCCGAGCACCCTCGAGGCGACCCACCGGTCCACCTCACGGGCGGCAGCTATGGCGGCTTCATGACCAACTGGCTCACCTCCCACGTGCACCGCTTCCGCAGCGCGGTGACGCAGCGCAGCATCTGCAACTGGGTCTCGTTCTTCGGGACCAGCGACATCGGTCCCTGGTTCGGGGCACAAGAGCAAGGCGGGTCCCCCTGGGGAGAGGTCGACCAGCTCTGGGAGCGCAGCCCGCTCAAGCACGTGGCGAACGTGCGCACGCCCACTCTGGTGATCCACAGCGAGGAGGACCACCGTTGCCCGATCGAGCAGGGCGAGCAGTGGTTCACGGCGCTCAAGGTCCTCGGTAACACCGAGACACGCTTCCTGCGCTTCCCGGGCGAAGGTCACGAGCTCTCCCGCTCCGGCCGGCCAGACAGGCGCGTCGAGCGGCTCCAGGCGATCATCGAGTGGTTCGAGACTCACGCCTGAGTGAGCGTGTGCTAGCATGCTCCGTTGGTTTGCTGTGACGGCATCGACCCAAACGGGCGCAGCCCTCGGATCCGTCACGGCGCCAAGATCTCTTGCACGTACCCCTCGGGGTACCTAAGGAAGGTTCGAGCATGGCTCTCGCCAAGGAAAGCAAACAGGAAGTAGTGCAGCGCTTCGGCCTCGACCCGCAGGACACTGGATCTACCAGGGTCCAGGTGGCGCTGCTCACGAGCCGCATCAACGAGCTCGCCGCGCACCTGCGTGAACACAAGAAGGATCACCACAGCCGTCGAGGACTGCTCACGATGGTGGGTAAGCGCAAGCGGCTCCTCGGTTACCTGGAGAAGACCGATTACGAGGCCTACAAGGCCCTCATCGCGGAACTCGGGCTGCGCCGCTGAGCCCCGGGGCACACCACGTCGGCTCGGACGCGTCACGCGAGCGCGTTACGTCGACCTCCAGCGAACGGGCCCGAGCGGCTCCGGCGGGCGAGGGCCTAGCGGCTCCTCGCCCGCTCAGCGTGTGGAGCGAGGACTGAAACCAGGCAACCCGCAAGGTGCGGAACGCCCAGCAGGTCGTGCGGCGATGGGCGCCGACGCGACGCAGGAGGAGAGAGAGTGAACATCCCGAACGCACACCGCTACACCACCATGCTAGGTGACCGAGAGCTGGTCCTGGAGACCGGCAAGTACGCCAAGCAGGTCCACGGCAGCGTCACCGTGCGCTACGGCGACTCGGTCGTGCTCGTCACCGCACACATGGACGACCGCGAGTCACCGATGAGCTTCCTACCGCTCACGGTGGAGTACGAGGAGCGCCACTACGCGGTCGGCAAGATCCCCGGCTCGTTCCTGCGCCGCGAGGGGCGCCCAGGCAACCAGGCGACGCTGAACGCGCGCCTCATCGACCGGCAGATCCGGCCACTCTTCCCGAAGGGTCTGCGACGCGAGCTCCAGGTGATCGTCACGGTGCTCTCCAGCGACCAGCGCAACGATCCCGCCATGGCTGCGGCGATCGGAGCCTCTGCCGCGCTGTCGATCTCCGA
>SKSV01000214.1 GCA_007122815.1 Trueperaceae bacterium
CGGCCGCTCGGACCGGCCTCCGGCGACCCGGCCGGACCGGCCTCTGCCGACCTCGGGCGGGCCTCTGCCGACCTCGGGCCGGCCTCTGCCGACCTCGGGCCGGCCTCCGGCGACCTCGGGCCGGCCTCCGGCGACCGGCGCGGGCTGCGAAGCGAGTGCGCCGTGACTTTCGCGAGCCGCAACGGTTGCTAGCATGCGCCATGGTCGAGACGCTCCACCTCGCTAAACCGCGCGGCTTCTGTGCCGGCGTGGTGATGGCGATCGATGCGGTCGAGGAGGCCGCTGCCGAGCAGCGAGCCAGGGGCGACGGTGACCTCGCCGTCTACCACGCCATCGTCCACAACGCCACCGTCGTCGACAGGTTGAACCGCGAGCACGGCGTCCACTTCGTCGAGGACCTAGCCGACTTGGAGGCGCTGCACAGCTCCGGCGACGGTGGCATCGGTGACACGGTCGTCTTCAGCGCCCACGGCGTCAGCCCCGCGCTGCGTGCGGAGGCGGCGCGCCGAGGTCTCACCACCATCGACGCCACGTGCCCGCTGGTGACGAAGGTCCACAACGAGGCGATCAAGTACGCGCGCAAGGGTTACCACGTGCTGCTCATCGGCGACTCCGTGAACCACCAGGAGGTGATCGGCACGCGCGGCGAAGCGCCAGAGCACACCACCGTCGTGTCGGTCGTAGGCAACCGACATCACGAGCCCGAGCTCGCCGACCCGCGCACGGTGAGCGTGCCCGACCCCGACAAGGTCGTGGTCGTGACGCAGACCACCCTGTCGGTCGACGACACCATGCGCACCATCGAGATCCTCAAGGAGCGCTTCCCGAAGCTGGTCCAGCCATCGCGTAGCGACCTGTGTTACGCGACCAAGAACCGCCAGGACGCGGTGAAGCGCATTGCCGCGATGGTCGATGCGTTCGTGGTCGTCAGCTCCACCACGAGCTCGAACGGCATGCGCTTGCTGGAGCTCGCCGAGGACATGACCGGGCGAGCGTTGCGCATCGACGCTCCGGAAGACTTGGGGCGAGCCGACCTCGAGGGTGTGCGGTCGGTCGGCGTGACCTCGGCGGCTTCGACACCCGACGACTTGGTGCAAGGGGTGGTGGCGTGGTTCCGCGCCCGCAATCCCGGACTCCAGGTCGTTGAGGAAGGGGAGTGGGAGGACATCACCTTCCGCAAGCCGAAGCGTGTGCCGCCGCCTGCCGTGACGTGAGCGGGGCGCGGCCGGCCTCGGGTGCGCCGAGCGAGGCTCCACTGAAGGTTCCTGGGGAGCGCCGCGGGAGCCCCACGCCGCTCTCGGTGGCGCCGATGATGGCGTGCACCGACCGGCACTTCCGGCGCTTCATGCGCGAACTGACCCGCCACACCCTGCTCTACACCGAGATGGTGACCACCGGCGCCCTGCTGCACGGTGACGTCGGGCGCCACCTCGATCACGACGCGGCCGAGCACCCGTTGGTGCTGCAGCTCGGCGGTGACGACCCCGCGGCGCTGGCGCGCTGCGCCGAGATGGCGCAGCGTTGGGGGTACGACGAGGTCAACCTGAACGTCGGCTGCCCCAGCGAGCGCGTCCAGCGCGGGCGCTTCGGCGCCTGCCTGATGGCGGAGCCGCTCCTGGTCGCGGACGCGGTGCGGGCCATGCGCGCCGCGTGCTCGCTGCCGGTGACGGTCAAGCACCGCCTGGGCATCGACGATCTCGACGACGACGCGCATCTCGCGCGCTTCGTCGACGCACTCGCCGACGCCGGAGTGGACGGTGTCATCGTGCACGCCCGCAAGGCGTGGCTCAGCGGGCTCTCGCCCAAGGCCAACCGCAGCGTGCCACCGCTGCAGCCCGAGCGCGTGCTGCGGTTGAAGGCCGAGCGGCCCGGGCTCAGCGTCGTGCTCAACGGCGGCGTACGCGAGCTCGGCGCGGCGCTCGGTTGGCTCGAGCACGTGGACGGGGTGATGATCGGGCGCGCCGCCTACGAGCGGCCGTGGACGCTGGCGGAGGCTGACGAAAGAGTGTTCGCGACGCTCAACCCGGCGCGCCACCGCGAGCAGGCGTTGCGGGCTTACCTGCCCTACGTCGAGGAGCGGCGGCAGGCGGGTACCCCGCTCGGGGCGATCACCAGGCACCTGCTGGGGCTCTTCGCGGAGCGTCCGGGCGGGCGCAGCTTCCGGCGCGTCATCGCCGAGCGGGCTCACCTGAGCGGCGCCGGCCCCGAGGTGCTGGAGGCAGCGCTCGCAGCCGTGCCCGAGGAGGTCCGGCGCGAGCCTCCCGGCTCCGCGGCGCGGCGAGGGCCTCTGGTACACTCCGCCGCATGAGCGAACCCTACTGGCTGCGCGGGATCCGCGGCGCCACCAGTGTCGTCGCCGACGAGCCAGAGGCGATCCTGGACGCGACCCGCGAGCTCCTCCAGGAGATGCTGCGCCGCAACGGCCTCGACGGCTTCGACCACATAGCGGCCATCTTCTTCACCACCACACCCGACCTGACCTCGACGTTCCCGGCCGAGGCCGCCCGGGAGCTGGGCATGAACATGGTGCCGCTGCTCTGCAACCAGGAGATCCCGGTGCCGGGCCGCATGCCGCGGGTGGTGCGAGTGATGATGCAGGTGAACACGCGCATGCGACAAGACGAGGTGCAGCACGTCTACCTGGGTGAGGCCGCGGGGCTGCGGCCCGACCTGATCAGCGCGCAGTAGGACCCGCGCGCCGCTCAGGTGCTCGCCCGCCGCCCAGGTGCCGGGGCCCGCCGCTCAGGCGCCGGCTAGCGTTCTGGTGCCGGGGTAGCCTCTCAGGCGCCCGCGAACGAGAGGTCGGCCACCTGCAGGCTGACCGCGCCGGCGATCGCGCTACCGGCCGGCCTCCAGGTGAGGTCGTCCCCTACCGCCTCGATCATCTCCAGCAGCCGGAAGAGGTTGAACGACACCGCGAAGTTGTCGACCGGTCTGGTCTCGCCGCCCTCGACCAGGAGGCCGAGCCCTTGCACCGAGACGTCGCCGCTGATGGGGTTGGCGCCCGCGTGTACGCCGCTGAGGTCGGTGACGATCACGCCCGCGTCCATGCTGACGCCTGCGCCCGGTTCGATCAGCAGGTTCGTGCTGCTGACGCCGAGGGTGGAGGAGTAGCTGCGGGCGGCGTGGCCCGTGTTCGCCTGGCCGGTGCGGCGCGCGGTGTCGCTGTTGTGCAGGAACGAGCGCAGCACGCCGCGCTCTATCAGCGGCGTGCGTTGCGAGGGTGTGCCCTCCGCGTCGAACGGTCTACTGGCGAGCCCGCGCTCCAGCGTCGGATCGTCGACGAGCGTGAGGAGCTCACTCGCCACCCGCTCGCCGAGGCGCTCGGCCAGGCGTGACTTGCCCTCGGCGACGGTCTTGCCCGAGAGGCTGACGAGCAAGAGCGCCATAAGCGAGGCGGTGACTTCGGGCTCGAGCACCGCCCGGTAGCGCCCCGTCGACAGCGGCGTGGCGCCGAGGTGGCGTCCCACGCGCTCGAGGATCGATTGGGTGGTGCGGGTAGGGTCGAGGCTGTGGAACTCCTTGCTGATGTCGAAGTCCCAACCCTGCTTGACGCTCTCACCCTGCTTCATCACGGGGCTCGCCATCAGCAGCGCGTGGCCGTTGCGGTAGCCGCCGTCGACGCCGCGGGTGGAGCCGAGCACCACCTCGCTCTCGGACTCGCTGTAGCGGGCGGCGAAGAGGGCGTCGACGCGCGGGTCGGCGCGCAGGCCGCGCGCTAGCGACACTACCGCCTCGGCCTTGGACTCCACGCTGGCCGAGAGGCCCTCGCCGATCAGGTCGTGCCGACCGAGCGCGCTCCCGGCGGGCAGCTCGGCGCCGCTGGCGCCTTGCAGGTTGGCGTTCTCGATCGCCTCGTCGAGCACCCACTCGAGGCTCGTCTCGTCGAGCTCCTCGCTAGAGGCGTAGCCGACACGCCCCGCGCTCAGCACGCGCACGCCCACGCCGCCGCGCTGGGCGTGGCTTATCTCGTCCACGTGGTCCTGATCGACAGCGAGCATCAGCTGCCGCTCGTTGGTGCCGAGCACCTCGGCGTCCACGCCGCGCTCACGGGCGCGCCGCAGCAGGTAGTCCTTCGCGCCTTCGAAGGTCATGCTTCTCCTCCCACCACGATCTCCGTCACCCTGAGGTGCGGCTGACCCACCTCGACCGGGACATCACCGCTCATGCTCCCGCACATGCCGGGCTCGTTGGATCGGTCGCGCGCCACGGCGTCGACCTTGCTGATGGTGTCGGGTCCCTTGCCGACGAGCAGGGCGCCGCGCACGGGCTCGGCGAGCTCGCCGTTCCGGATCAGGTAGCCCTCGGTCACGGCGAAGTTGTACTCTCCCGAGCCGGGTTTCACCTGGCCGCCCCCCATCGCTTTGGCGTAGAGGCCGTGCTCGATGCCTTCGAAGAGGCTGCTGGGCTCCTCCACGTCGCCGTTGACGATGAAGGTGTTGCGCATGCGGGAGGTGGGGGCGTAGGTGTAGTTCTCGCGCCTCCCCGAGCCGGTTCGGCGGTAGCCCGTCTTGAGCGACCCCCAGCGGTCGACGAGGTACGAGCGCAGCACTCCCGACTCGATGAGCACGGTGCGCTCGGTTGGCATTCCTTCGTCGTCGAACTCCGAGGAGCCCCAGCCGTGCGGGGTGGTGCCGTCGTCGACGTAGGTCACCGCGGGAGAGGCGATGGTCTCACCGAGCTTGTCGGTCAGCACGGAGGCGCGGCGCGCGACCATGGTGGTCTCCACCAGGTGCCCGAGCGCCTCGTGGAAGATGACCCCGCCGAAGCCGTTACCGATCACCACGGGCATGGTGCCGGCCGGCGCGGGCCGGGCCCGCAGGTTGGTGAGGGCGCGCTGCGCGGCGGTGGCTCCGATGCTCGCGGGCGGGTGGTGCTCGAAGAGCTCCAGTCCGACCGACAGTCCCGGGCCGACGATGGCGGTTTGCGTCTCGTCACCGTCCCTGGCTATCACCGCCGCGATGCAGCGGGTGCGTACGCGGCGGTCCTCCACCCATGCACCCTCGCTGTTGACGACGAGCACGTCTTGTTCCCACTCGATGAGCCGGCCTTCGACCTGCTTGACCGCCTGGTCGATGCGCGCGCCGGCGTCGAGTTCGCGCAGGCGCTCGAGCCGCCAGGCCTTGGGCTGCTCGTCGAAGGTGGTGGCGGGAGCGTGGAGCCCCGCGGCGCTCTGCCGGCGCAGGTCCAGGCCGCCGGAGCCGCGCTCGTCCACGCTCCCAGCTTTGCCGGGCGTGCCTGAGGGGGCCTCCCCTGAGCGCTCGCCACGCAGGCGCACGAGGGTGCTGACTAGTTCGCCGAGGGCGGCGTCGCTCAGGTCGTTGGTGTAGGCGTACACGACGTCGGTGCCGAAGAAGAGCCGCAGGCCGGCCCCGCGCTCGATGGCGCTCACGGCTTCTTCGACGTCTCCGTCGATGGTGCGGAGGTTGCGGCGTCGCCAGCGCTCGACGTAGAGCTCGGCGAAGTCGGCGCCGCCCCGTCGCGCCAGTTCCAGGACAGTCTCGGCGGTGGCTGTGGTGAGCATGGGGGACGGTACCACGCGAACATCGTGGTGCGCCGATGCAGCCTACTGACGCTGCGGCGCCCTCGAACGAGGCGGCGCCCGCTCGAGTGCTTCGAGCGGGCGCCGCGGACAGCACCTTTGGCGGTGCGCAGAATCAGCGTGTAGGACGGTGCGTGCGGTTGTTCTCGGCGGTGCGGAGCAGCTCTTGGTGACGAGCTTCGGCAGCCATCCAGATAAGGCCCGGGGTAAGCAACATCGGCGACCTCCTGATGAAGAGTCTATCGGAGAACGCCGATTCTGTCAAGCCCTTCATCGCCTACGCCCGATATAGGCGCTCTCAGCGCAAGAGCGTCTCCTCGAGGTCCTGCAGGAGCTGACGCACCGCCTCCTGCTCCAGGCGGTAGTAGGCCTTGTTGCCGCGCTTCTCGACGGCCACGAGGCCCGCATCGCGCAAGAGCCTGAGGTGGCCGCTGACCGTCGGTTGGCTGACGCCGATGTGCTCCGCCAGGTCGCCGACGGTGGGGCGCATGCCGGCGAACGTCGACACCAAGGTGAGGGCCAGCAGCCGGCTCGGGTCCGAGAGCGCCTTGACGCGGCGCGCCAGTCCGCCGACGCGCTCGCTGGTGCGCTCGAAGACGTCCTCGCTCTGCAAGCCGTAACCCACGTACTGCTGGTCATCGACTTGGAAGCCGAAGCCCCCGCCCGACGCCAGCCAGAGCGGCACGACCGTGACCCGACCCCGTTCGGCCGCCTCCCTGATCGGTTGCGCTAGGTGCTCGAAGCGCGTGAAGTGGTGCGCGGGCAAAGCGTCCAGCACCGACCCGCTCTCGCGGAAGGCGGCGTCGAAGGCCGCCGTCGCGTCAGCCACTGCCGCACGTCCCTGCTCCTCCCAGCCGGGTCGCAGGTGACCCCACAGGCGCTCCAGCAGCGCCGCTACGCGTTTCGCCTCGCCTGGAGAGAGGAGCGCCTCGACGCGCCGTTGCAGCTCCGCCGCCTGTTCGGCGTGGTCCTCGGCGCCATCGCTGAGAGGACCGTGGGCGCCGTCGCGGGCGTAACGAGCGGCCAGGTTCTCCAGCTCGCTTAGGAAGCGTTCGGGGTCGCCGTCGAAGACGAAGCCGTAACGCGCCGCCAGGACGAAGAGCTCGGGTCCGGGCCCCTCTAGGCCGTGGTCGCTCCAGTACGCCTCGAACTCCGGGCAGAGTTCAGGATCGGCGGCCAGCACGGGCGTGGCCCAAGCCACCTCGAAGCCACGCGGGTGGCGCAGGCGCTTGAGCAGGTAGTAATGGGCGTACACCAGCTCCATGACCGGTGAGGGACCACAGCTCACGCGCGGGCCCTCACGGCTGGGCGTTTGGAAGGAGAGGATCGTGTCTGAGTCCATCGGCCTACGCCGATGTTACCAGAGGTCAGTCCTCGTAGCGCCCCCACTCCGACACGGGCACCAGGTCGCCCCCCTCCACGACCGCGTTCAGGACCTTGTGCGCGCGGTTCGTGGTGACCTCGAGCGAGGCCTGGTCGAGCGTCTTCGGCCCGACGAGCTGCTTGCGCACGAAGTAATTGCCACCGGAGAGGCTCATCTCGCTCGTCTTCGAGAGACGGACCTTGATGACCTCACCGCTCTTCAGCGTCCGGACCCGGCACAGGAGCGCCTGCCCCTCGTCTCGGAAGCGCGGATCCTGCCTACGGAACAGTCCGAACATGCCGCAGTGTACCGTGCGCCATGACCGACAAGCGCGCGCTCTTGCGCCGGGCGTTCGATGCCGCCGTCGCCGCGGCGGATCCCGGTACCGCCGTGAAGCCGCACCTGCCAGAGCACCGAGCACGCGGCCGGATCATCGTGCTCGGCATGGGCAAGGCCGCAGCGCCGATGGCGGCCGCGGTCGAGGAGCACTACCGCGAGAGGGGCGCGTCCGTAGAGGGCACCGTCGTCACGCGCTACGACCACGCCGTACCTCTACGCCACCTGACCTGCCTCGAGGCCGGTCACCCAGTGCCGGACCGCGCCAGCCAGGCGGCCGGCGAGGAGCTCCTGGCGGCTGCCGACGCCGCCGGCGCCGACGACCTCGTGCTGGTGCTCGTGTCCGGTGGAGGGTCGGCCCTCGCCTGCGCCCCCCTCCCGGGCCTCTGGCTCGCCGGCAAGCAGGCGGTGACCGAGGAGTTGCTGAGGAGCGGCGCGGACATCACCGAGGTGA
>SKSV01000158.1 GCA_007122815.1 Trueperaceae bacterium
GCACGAAGCGCCGACGCCGCGGCAGCCTTACGGCGTTCCTGTAGCGAGGCGAGCTCCAACTCGTTCTCCGAGAGACGCTGCCGCAACGCCTCGAGCTCGGCGCTGCGCCGCGCGAGCTCGCTCTCCAGGGCACGGTGACGCTCGCGCACCTCTATGAGCAGCGGCGGCGTCAGCTCGCGCTCCGTCGCGAGGGCGTCCAGCTCGAGGTCCAGGGCCTGGACCTCGCTCAGAGTCTGCAGCATGTCGCCTCCAGTGAAAAAACGCCCCGCCAGGCCGAGGCCGCGCGGAGCGTTGGGCATACTATCGGGGAGAAGCGTTGCACGGCAGGCAGTGTACCACCCGCCAACTCCGCTCCGGCGCCCGGTCGTATGATGCGCGGCATGGTCGAAGACGGAGTGGACGCCCTGATGACGCGCTTCGCTGGGCACGCCGCAGTGGTGGAGGTCGGCGCCCGCGTCGAGGGCAGCCCCCTTCTGGAGTGCGTCGCGGACGAGGTCGTACTGCACGTGCTCGATCGCACCGGCCCTTACCTCGCTGAGCGGGGGCCCGCGCGCGTGATCATCCAAGCGGAGACGGCGGCGTTGGAGCGCGTCGAACTCGTCGAGGGAGCGCTGGAGCGGCACGTCGAGGTGGTGGCCGTCAGCGCGATCATCGCCAGTGGTGTGGTCCTGCTGCGTGAGGACCCGTTCGTGGTGGTGGACGCCGGGTTGCCGTTCGTGGTGACGGCCGACGAGCTCCCGGACGACCTCGCGCTGGGTGAGCGGGTACGGTTCGAGAGCCGCGCGCCCATCCACGGTTTCGTGTTGCCACCGGAGCGGCGCCGCAGCGAGATCGCTACCGACGAACAGGTCTGAGGGGCCTGGTCGCCGGGGCCGAGGCTGCGCCGGGACGCATCTGCTAAGCTGCCAGGCCGTGCCGGTCAGCCTCCCCCCGACAACCGCCCCCAACGCCTTCGGAGCGCCGTACGTCGCGCCGATCCGAGAGGTAGCACCAGGTTCGCCCGCAGAGCGGGCGGGCGTGGCGGCCGGTTGGTCGCTCGTGAGCGTGAACGAGGCCTGGATACCGGACGTTCTGGCCTACCGCCGGGAGCTCGGCGCCGGAAGAGCCACGCTCCTGGCCTGCGACCCGACGGGTGAGGCTAGTGTGAGCTTCGACGTCGACTGGGAGGACCCGGGACTCGAGTTCGACGAGGTGATCTTCGACGGGCTGCGCCTCTGCGCGAACAAGTGCGAGTTCTGCTACGTGCATCAGATGCCCAGGGGCTTCCGTAAGAGCCTCTACGTGATGGACGACGACTTCCGCACCAGCTTCCTCTACGGTAGCTTCGTCACGCTGACCAACCTGAGCGACGAAGACGTGCAGCGCGTACTCGACGAGCGCCTCTCACCGCTCTACGTTTCGGTTCACAGCGCCGACGAGGAGCTCCGCGCCGCCATGATGAAGTGGCTGCGACCCAAGGTCAAGGACCCTCGCAGCACGCGGATCCGCGACATGATCGAGCGGCTGGAACCGATCGACCTCTACACCCAGGTGGTCGCGCAGCCCGGGCGGAACGACGGGGAGGCGCTCGACGCGACCCTGGCGTACCTCGTCTCGCGCCCGAACGTGCTGGCGGTGGCGGTCGTGCCGGTCGGGCTCACCGAGCACCGGCGCAACCTCCCCGACTTGCGCGGCTACCGGCGCGATGAGGCGGCGGCCTTGGTGACGCAGGTGGAGGACTGGCAGACGCGACTGTTGGGCGAGAGAGGCAGCCGCACCGTCTTCCTCTCGGACGAGTTCTACCTGGTCGCGGGACTGCCGCTCCCGAGGTCCGAGGCCTACGAGGGTTTCGAGATGCTCGAGAACGGTGTGGGCATGGTGCGCGACTTCCTCGCCGACGGACTCGATCTCGAAACCCTGCCGGCGGCTCTCGAGACCCCGAAGAGGGTGCTTTGCGCCACCGGCACGCTCTTCGCACCGGTCTTGCGCGAGGCGCTCGAGCCGCTCGCGGCAGTGAGGGGCCTCACCTTGGAGGTGCGCGGCCTGGTCAACCGCACCTTCGGCGCTACGACCACGGTCGCTGGCCTGCTCGCCGGTAGGGACCTGCTGACCCAGGTCCGCCCAGGCGAAGCCGACTTGCTCTTGATCAGCCCGAGCATGCTGAAGTACGGCACCGAGTTGCTGCTCGACGACCGCACCTTGAGCGAGGTCAGCGCCGAGCTCGGTATGGAGGTGGCGGTCGGAGGCGGTGACCTGCGCGAGCTGTCACTCGTGATCCTGGGCGGCGCGGTCGGCGACTCCACGCCCCAGTTCGGTTACTCCACGCACGCCGTGAAGGAGGCGGCTGGGCAGCATTGAGCGCGGGTGGCAGCGCCTCCCTCGAGCGAGGGGCGGGCAGCGCCTCGCACGAGCGAGGAGCGCCGGCGCCGGTGGTAGCCTCGGCCAATGAGCGCTCTCGCGTTGGGGCCGCGGGTCACCGCCTTCCTCCGCCTCGTGCGCTTCCAGCACACCCTCTTCGCGCTGCCTTTCGCCTACGTGGGCATGCTGCTGGGTGCGCAGGGCTGGCCAGGGGCGGTGACCTTCGCCTGGATAACGTTGGCGATGGCGGGCGCGCGGACCACTGCGATGGCGCTCAACCGGGTTATCGACGCACGAATCGATGCCCTCAACCCGCGCACGCGGGATCGGGAGATCCCCGCCGGCGTGGTGGGACGGCGCGGCGCGCTGGCGCTGGCGCTGGTGGGCTTCGTCGCCTTCGCGGTCGCCGGTTGGGCGCTCAACCCCCTCACCTTCGCGCTCCTTCCCGTCGCTACCGCGTTCCTGGTGCTCTACCCGTACACGAAGCGCTTCACCTGGGCCTGCCACGGGGTGCTGGGGGTGACGATCGGCGCCGCCGCCGCCGGCGGCTGGATCGCCGTCACCGGTTCCTTCGAGCCCGGCACCTGGCTGCTGTGGTTCGCAGTCGCCGCCTGGGTGAGCGGGTTCGACGTCGTGTACGCGTTGCTGGACCTCGATTTCGACCGCGGTCACGGTGTGCACAGCATCCCGGCCGCTCTGGGGCAAGGGCGCGCGAAGACGCTCGCGGTCCTCGCGCACGTGGTCTCGTGGCTGGCGCTGGCGGCTACGGCGCTCGTCAGCGGTCTCGGTCCGATAGCTTGGGTCGGCCTGGCAGTCACGGGAGCGCTCTTCTACCACCAGCACCGCTTGGTCGCCAGCCGTGGCGCTGCAGAGGCGCTGAGAGCCTTCGATGCGAACCTCTGGGTGGGGCTGGTGGTGCTGGCCAGCGTCGCGCTCGACCTGGCGTTGCTCACGGGCGGTTGACACCGGGGGCCCGCATGGTTAGCCTCAACGGGCTTGGAGCCGTAGTGTAGCGGTTAGCATATCTGCCTGTCACGCAGAAGGTCGCGGGTTCGAATCCCGTCGGCTCCGCCAGAGAAGCGAGGGAGCCGCCCGGTACACCGGGCGACTCCCGGTGTGCTGGGCGGCCCCGGGTACTCCGGGGGGCCCCCGGCGCTGGTAGCGTACGGTATGCAGCTGCCACTCTTCCCGCTCGACGTCGTCGCGTTCCCGGGCATGACGGTGCCTCTGCAGCTCTTCGAGGCGCGTTACCGGCGGATGGCCCGTTGGGTGCTAGAGCAAGAGGAGAAGCGCTTCGTGCTGGTGCTGGGCAAGGCCGCGAGCCTAGCCGACGCCCCAGCTCCCCCGGTCCACCGCGTGGGCACCGTGATGGACGTCGCGCGCCTGGAGGAGCGGGTCGACGGCACCTTCGAGCTCGTTGCCTACGGCCAGGAGCGGGTGAAGGTGGACGCGGCGGAGCGCGAGGACGTGAGCGAGCCAGACGGCTCCACGCGTCCGCTCTTCTTCACGGCCTACGAGCCCTACCCGCTTGAGCGTGACGACCCCAACGAGGAACGTGTAGCCGCCTGGGACACCTTGGAGGCGTTCAGGCGTTACGCCTCGGTGGTCTTCGAGTTCGACGCCCAACGCCAGATCGACGCCAACCTGCCCGACGATCCGCTCTACCAGGCGTCCCTGGTGTGCGCGAACCTCAGGGTGCCCTCCACCTCGCGGCAAGTGCTGCTGGAGGCGCCCTCGCTCATCGTGCGCTTCGAGCTCGCCCAAGAGCTCATGCGGGAGCGCCTGCCCGAGGACACGCCCGCGCGGGAGCAGGAGGCGTGAGCGCGGCCGGCTCGGCGACGCTGACCCCCGAGCTGGAGCACGCACTCACCTTCCGCTGGAGTGACCTCAGGGCCGTCACCGCCGACCTCCCGGGGTGCGGTGGCCGCATCCGGTCGCACCCGGACGACTTCAGGGTGCGTGAGATCCCCGCCTACCTACCCGAAGGGCGGGGCAGCCACACGTTCGTGAGGTTCGAGAAGGTCGGCCTCACCACGCGGGAGGTGGTCTTGCTCTTGGCCTCGGAGGGGGTGCCCGAGCGCTCGATAGGCGTGGCGGGGCTGAAGGACAAGCTGGCTCGCACCGAGCAGTGGCTGTCGCTTCCGAACGCACATGCCCGAGCCGTGGAGGCGCTCGAGACGGCCGAGGGCGTAAGCGTGCTCGAGGTCAGCAGGCACCGCAACAAGCTCGGCATCGGGCACCTGCGAGGCAACGAGTTCACGGTCCGCGTGCGTGAGGTCGGGCCCGACGCCTTGCCACGGGCGCGCGCGGTGCTAGCGGCACTGGACCTTTGCGGCACGCCCAACTACCTGGGGCCGCAGCGCTTCGGACGCTTCGGGCGCAACGCGGTCGACGGTTACCGCGAGGTCTCGGGCCAGCAGGTCCAGGGCGGCGTGCGCATGCGCCGCTTCTTCGTGATGGCCTTGCAGTCGCACCTCTTCAACCTGCTGCTCGCTGGGCGCGTCGACGACGGCCGCTACACGAGCGTGGTGGAGGGCGACTGGGCGCGGAAGCACGATACCGGCGGAACCTTCGAGGTGCGCGACGAGGCCGTCGAGGCAGCGCGCGCCCACGCCCTGGAGATCTCGGCGACGCTCCCGCTGTACGGCAGCCGCGTACGGGTATCGGGCGCCGCAGCCGGAGCCTACGAGCGAGAGCTCCTGGCTCGCTTCTCGTTGCGTTGGGAGCAGTTCAGAGCGCGCCGTGGCGACCGCCGCGTCACGCGCCTGGCCGGTCTGGGCGCCAGCCTCGAAGAGGAGCCGAGCGGCCTCCTGCTGCGCTTCACGCTGCCGCGCGGGAGCTACGCCACCACCTTGTTACGCGAAGTCACGAAGGTTGAGGTCGACTCGCCCGCCGACTCCCTGGAGACGGCCTAGCAGTGACGGCTCGCGGCCCTTCGGGGTCTCGTGCCAGGCGTCGCCAAGCCAGCTCCGCCAGGAAGAACGCGAACGCCGCCAAGGCAGGCCAGACCCACACCGGTGACCAGCGCTGAGCGGCCGGCGGGACGTACTGGCTGGCGTCCTCGATCACCGTGCCGCCCGTGCGCTCCGCCAGCCGCGCGAGCACGGCAGCGCCGTCGACCGGCGCGAACTCCGGGTCCGGGGTGGTCACCTGCCGCCTGGCGACGACCTCCTGACCGTCAGCGATCACCATGGAGCCGCCGCTGCCCGCTACCTCCAGTTGCCCGGCGTAGCGACCCGGCGCCACCTGCTGCAGCGCCACCTGTTGGCCCTGGAAGCGTGCGCTGAGTCGGGCATCGTTGACGTACGCACCGTCGCGCACGGCGTCCACCACCACCTGCAGGCGCGCCCCCTGACGTGAGGTGGTGACCGTGTAGCGTTCGGGCTGCGCCTGTAGCCAGCGCACGAGGGTGCCGAGCACCCCAGGCAGCTCGGGCCACGCTCCGAACTCGCCTCCCCAGGCGTTCAGGTCGGTCGTGAGGGCGGCGCTCCTGCCGAGCCCGTGCCTACCCACCGCCAGGAGCGGTTCGGCGTCCTTGCCGACGATCAGCGCCTCCGCCGTCGGGCGCAAGGTGGTGGAGACGTAGGCGTCTACGCTCGGCAACGCGCCCTCGAACGGGAACAGCGGATGGCGGCGCGCGCTCGGGACGGTCGGCTCGCTCCGCAGCAGGTCGCGTGTGGCGGTGAGCGCTTCGCTGGTGAAGATCCGCGGTAGCTCTCTGGCGTCGTCGGCGGCGTAGAACCTCCCTCCACCGCCGCGAGCGAGCGCGCTCAGCTGTTCCGGGTCGGCTTCGCCGATGCCTATGGCGGACGTCGTGATGCCGTCCCTCCGGCCCTCGACTCCCACCTCGAACCAGTCGGGTGGGGAGCCGCCGCCGAACGGTCCGGTGCCGTCGAAGAGGGAGCCGTCCGACAGCACGATCACGTGCTTTATGGCGGCGTCGACGTCGCGCAGCGCGTCGAGCGCCAGGCGGTAACCCGGGAGCAAGATGGTACCGCCCTGCGCCTCGATCGAGAGGATGGCGTCGCGCATCTCGAGCTTGCCGCGGTCGGTCGCCGGCCTCAACTCGAACGCCCAGCGGGTCACCGACGGGTCGCTGAACACGACCAGCCCCACCAGGTCCTCCTGGTACGCGAGGTCGACCACGTCGAGCGCGCCGCGCTTGGCGACCTCCAGGCGGCTAGGATTGCCCGACACCATCGACATCGAGACGTCGAGCACTATCACCATCGCCACTTGCGGCAGGGTGACGTCGGTGCGCACGTCGGAAGCGACGGGCAGAACCTCGTCCAAGGCCGTGCGGTACCAACCGCCCAACCCGAAACCTTCGGGCCCACCGGTCTTGAGAAGGCCGCCGCCCTGGTCGACGTAGCGCTCGAGCAACTGCAGCGGACCGCTGGAGAATGTGTCCACGGCGCCACGTATCACGATGGCGCCGTAATCTAGCGGCGCACTGATCGCCTCGGGACCGGCCTCCACCACGTCGATGCGCTGCGCGCGCAGCGCGCGGGCGGTAGCCGGGTCGTTGACCACCAGCACCGGCGCCTCCTCGCTCACCATCACCTCGGCGCTCTGACGGTCGTCGCCGGTCGGCTGCGCGAAGTCCACCTCGATCGTCGCGTCGACGCGGAGCACCCCGGTCTCGCCGGCGACCACGTCGAAGGTCAACGCGTGACGGCCGGCGCTCAACTGCCGGGTGATGGGTGTCGATTCCTCGCCGTCCACCGAGGGGCGCAGGGTGAGTTCGGCGTCGCGGTCGAGCTCCACGACCGCCAAGGCCTCCAGCGTCGCGCCCGGAGCCGCGCGGTCGGGGAGCTGCAACGCGGTCAGGCGCGCGTTGGGCACGCTCGCGACGTACAGCACATCCACGGCCTGACTCGGGATGGCGCTGGTCAGGTCGCCGCGCGACTCGACGCCGTCGCTCACCAGGACGATACGAGACGGCTCCTCGGCCGCGCCCACCTGGAGCGCTCGAGCGACGTCGGTCGCTCCCCGGTCGACGACCGTGGGCACGTCGGCGCCCACGCCGCTCACCCGCACCGCTTCGCCGGCGAAGTAGACGGTGGTCAGCTCATCTCCCCAGGAGCCGAGCGGGAAGTCCCTCGCGGCCTCCAGGGCCGCGTCCCGCACGCTGTCGGAGACGTCCACGAGGAGCATCGTCCGCTCGCTCGCGCGGGGCAACTGCGGTTGCGCCAGGGCCACGACCAGCAGCCCTAGCGCCAGCGCCCGCCACACCCTGTGCCGCCCCAAGGGTAGGAACGGCAGGGCCAGCAGGAGGAGCAGGGACCAGGGAGCCGCGAAGAGCTCGCGTAGAGCGTCCACGAGGTCAAGGTACCGCGCGACGAGCGGCTGCTATGATGCTCGCGATGCCCGACACCCGCAGCCCGTACGTGCTGATCGCCATGGCGACCGATGAGCGGGGAACGGGGCTGTCGTCGGTCGTCGAGGGGCTGAACCTGGCGGTGGAGGTGTTCACCGACGTGGAGAAGCTCCTGTACCACACGCGGGTCGCGGTTCCAGAGGCGCTTGTCATCGAGCACGCCCTGGTCTCGAAGGTCCCCCAGCTCGATCTCATAGGCCTGCTGCGCCGTCGGCCGTCGTTGGCCGACGTGCCCTTCTTGTACTTGGGGCCCGACAGTGTCGAGCAGAAGGCGCGCATGGTGGAGCAGGGCATCGACGTCTACGTCACGCTGCCTACTTCGCCTGCCGTCGTCAAGGCGTACCTGCAGCGCCTGCTGGACCGGCGCCAGTCGGAGCGTGGACTGCGCGCGGCGCTGGAGCAATCGCGGCGCTTCGAGCAGGCCTACAAGGAATCCGAGCGCGTGAAGGACGACCTGATCCACATGCTCGTGCACGACCTGAAGAGCCCCATATCCAGCGTCATGGGGTTGCTCGATCACTCGCTGGAGATGCTCAAGAGCGATGGCAAGGAAGACGCCGGACTCGACGAGCTGCTCTCCCTGGCGCGCAGCGAGTCACAACACCTGCTGAACCTGGCGGCCAACATCCTCGACGTGCGGCGCATGAAGGAAGGGCACATGCCCTACTCGCCGGGGCAGATCGAGAGCCTCACCGACCTCGCCAAGGAGGCCCTGGGAGACGTTTCGGGTGGTCCACGCGACCGGCACTTCGGCTTCCTCGTCAGGCCAGAGGCCGAGCGCTTGCAGGCCGACCCCGGCCTGCTGCGGAGGGTGCTCGCGAACCTCATGGCCAACGCCATCAAGCACACCAGGCGCGGTGGGTACATCGACTTCCGGGCCTGGAAGCAGGACGACGCCTTCGTGCTGTCCGTGCGCGACGACGGTGAGGGGATTCCCGAGGTCGACCAGAAGCGTATCTTCAACGCCTTCGAGCAGTCGCGGCACACCGTGCACGACCGCTACGACTCGGGCATGGGTCTGACCTTCTGCAAGCTGGCGGTCGAGAAGCACGGCGGCAAGATCTGGGTGGAGTCGAAGGTCGGGCGCGGCAGCACCTTCTACTTCACCATCCCCGTCGACGTGGCCTCGCCGGTGGTCGAGGAAGACGTCATGGTGGCCGGTGGCTGAGCGCCGCGGTGGCGGCCGGTCACGCGCCGGCAGCGCGAGAGGCAGCGCGAGAGGCGGCGCGAGCAGCCAACAGGGCAGTACCGCGTCGGTGACGGCTCGTTCGGGGCCCAGTTGGGCTCACGAGGCGGAGCTGTGGGCAGATGGGTACCGCGTCGTCGCCGGGATCGACGAGGCCGGCCGGGGCGCTTGGGCCGGCCCGGTGGTGGTCGCGGTGGTGCTGCTGCCCGTCACCTGCCATCCCTTCGTGGACTCCAAGACCGTCGGTCCCGAGCGCCGCGAATGGCTGGCTGCGGAGGTGCGCGACAGGGCTCTGGCATGGGTGATCAGCGAAGCTAGCTCCAGCGAGGTTGACGCGCTCGGCGTCCTGCGCGCTACCCTCGCAGCGGCTGAGCGGGGCGTGCGGGCCTTGGTGGGTGGCGTAGAGCCGGTCAGCGAGCTGCGGCGCCGCACCCGTGCCCGGCTCGAGGGGCTCGTCACCGACTACTTGGCCTTGCCTAGCATCGTCTGGGGTGAGTGGGGCGGACCCACGGGACTGCGCTGTCCCGCCCGCGCCGACCTCGCCTCGTACCAGGTGGCCGCCGCTAGCCTCTTGGCCAAGACACACCGCGACGCCCTGATGCGCTCGGCGGCTGTACGCTGGCCGATGTACGGGTTCGAGCGGCACAAGGGCTATGGCGCCCCGCTGCATCGCGCGGCACTCGAGCGCTACGGTCCCTGCCCGCTGCACCGCCGCAGCTTCCGCCCCGTGGCGGCGTCGTCGCCAGGGCTGTTCAGCGAGCCTACGGAGGGTCCCCCTTGCCAGACTCCATCGGTGTGAGATTCGATAACGGCCCCAAGCTCCATTACGTCGAGGCTCCACCCCAGCCCCCGGCTGTCGGTACGCGCGGGGTGGTCTCCACGCGCCGCGGCCTGGAGGTAGCGCTCGTGCGCACCGAGCCGTGCGACTCGGGGCGCACGAGCGGGCACTACGTGCGCGACGCGGACGAGGACGACCTCCAGACGCACGAGCGCCTGCGCACCAGGGGCGAGGACCTCACCTGGCTCCTGCGCGCCCGCGTGAGGCAGGCGGGCGCGGAGGTCAAGCTCGTCGCCAGCGAGTTCACGCTCGACGAGAGCCTCCTGGTGGTCTCGTACACCGCCGAGGGGCAGGCCCCCTTGAGGGTCATGGCGCAGGAGATCATGCGCTACACGGACGCTCGCCTCGAGTTCATCAACGTCGGCCCCCGAGACCAGGCCCGGATGCTGGGCACCCTCGGGGCGTGCGGCGGTGGCTCTTGCAGCTCGACGTGGCTCCAGTCGTTCAGCGCCGTGTCGATCCGCATGGCGCGCGATCAACAGCTGCCGCTGAACCCCGAGAAGATCACCGGCCCGTGTGGGCGGCTGATGTGCTGCTTGCAGTACGAGCACGACATGTACCGCGAGCTCCTCAAGGGCATGCCCAAGAAGGGCGTGAAGGCCTGCCACGAAGAGAGTGGCGTGTGTGGGAGGGTCGTGAAGCTCAACCCCTTGGCCCGGACCGTCGACCTCCGCACTGAGGAGGGAGCCCATCACGAGTTCGCGGCCGACGAGGTCAAGCGGCAGTTCGGGGGCAGCTGAGGAACCTCGGGGGTGAGCCCCTGGCAGGCTCCCGCTCAGCTTGGGAGTTCACCCGGCCCGTGACGCCAGGCGCTACGCAGCGCCAAAGCGAGCCGCTTGAACACGAGCGCGCGGTGTGCGTAGGCGGAGCTGGCGGCCTCGGCCTCCTCCAAGGCGGCATCACACGCGAGGTAGGTCGGCGCCCCGCGCGCCCGGGCGCGCTCACGCAGCATGCCGGGCACTTCACCAGACTGCCATACCTCGATCAGCGCCTTCAGGCCCTCGAACGTCTCGGCCAGCGAACCGTGGAGCGACGCCTCGAACGCGCTCACCGCGCTCCTGGCTTCGTCCGAAGCCTCCAAGAGACTCGCAGGCCGACCGAGGCGCAAGGCGGGGTGAGGGTGGAAGCGGCGTACCGTTTCCGCGTCGGCCGGTACGGGCTTGAAGCGCACCACCGTGCATCGTGATGCGACGGTTGGCAACAGCGTGTCCGGGCCGGGGGCCACCAGCACGATGCGAGCGTGGGAGGGGGGTTCCTCCAGCGTCTTGAGGAAGGCGTTCGCGGCGCCCTCGCCGAGCTCGTCGGCGCCGTCGATCACGGCGACGCGCACGCGTGCGCTGGGTGCTGAGGCCAGCCAAGGCCCCAAGGGGTCGTGGTCGCCGCCAGCGCGTGGCACCAGCTGGTCGATGGTGATCGTCGGCCGCCTCGCGGCGCGACCCTCCTTGGTGGTCGTCGCCGCACTCACCTCGCGGTAGTCGCGCACCCACCGGAGGCTTCCGTCGGCCTGACGCCAGGCACCGCACTCGGCGCACGATCCGCACGGTTCGTCCCCAGCGGCCCGGCAGTTCAGCAGCGCCGCGAACCAACGCGCGGCCGCTCGGCGGCCTACCCCGTCGGGTCCCGCGAACAAGAGGGTGCGGGTGCCAGCACGCGCGAGCTGCCGCAGGGTGTCGAGGGCAGCCTCCTGCGAGACGGGTCTGGGTGGGCTCATCGGCCGAGGTTCAGACGCACCGAGAGGCTGGTCGGGTAGCCGGCCGAGAGGACTGCCTGCTGGACGAGCTCCATGTCGTACTCGACGCGGTAGACGTCGAAGCCCTGCGAGTCGGTGTCGTAGATGCCGTAAGACGCCGAGCTGATACCGTCTCGTGGCTGACCGACCGATCCGGGGTTCAGGAAGGCACGCGCCCTAGGCGGCACCCGGTAGTGACCTTGGGCACGCACGAACGTCACCGTGCGCCACAAGGTCCCGTCCTCCGTCCTCACCGAAGCGAAGACCTTCGGCACGTGCGTGTGCCCGACCAGACCTACCGGAGCCTCGAGGTACGGGAGGTTGGCTTGGGCGCTCGAGAGGGTGTTCAGGTACTCGAAGCGGTTCCTGAAGGCCCCGTGAGCGGCCTGCCAACCGTCACCGTGGGCCTCCTCGCGGAGGCTCCCGAGCACCTCGACCGCGGCGCTCTCCAGTTGCGGCAGCTGACGCCGGAGTACGTCGACGACCATGGAGTCCTCACGCCGCTCCTCATCCACGTCACCGACCAACAGACCAGAGAGCACCGCGTCGTGGTTCCCGAACAGGGCGTGCGCGGGCGCGAGCTGGCGCAGCAACGCCGCGCACTCGTTCGGGAACGGGTAGTAGCCGAAGAGGTCCCCCAGGAAGAGCGCGTCGTCGTAACCGCGACGCTGCGCGTCCCGCAACACGGCCTCGAAGGCCGGAGCGTTGGAGTGCACGTCGCTGACGACCAGGAGGCGCATCGAGTCCAGCCTACCACCGCCCTTGCGAGCGGCTGTCCCGCGCCCACGGCTATACTGACGGACGATGCTGACAGAACACCCGGCGCCGTCCGCTCCGGCCTCGCCGCTGGCGTCGAGCAACAGAGTCCCAGGGTCGGACCGGCCCCGCAGCGCCGCACGAAGCCGGCAAGCGCGCTTCGCCGGGCTGACCTTGGCGTTGCTCGCCGCGCTGCTGTCGGGCGGGGCTTGGGCGAGCGAGCGAGTCTCGGTGCCGGACTTGCCGGCCCGCACCGGCGTGCCAGCGGAGTTGGCGGAGGAGTTCAGCTCCCGGCTGCGTGACGAGCTCGTCGCGAGCGGCGTCAGCGCGCAACCGGCGCCGCTGATCACCCCGGGCATAGCCGGCAGCCTCGAGGTGGAGTTCACACGCCTGGTAGCCGAGCTGGAGGGGTCACGTTACGCCGTCTCGGGTGAGCTCGTCGCGCGGCCGGGAACGGCGGGTGAGCCGTTCGCGGTCAACCTGCTGGTGGTAGACGCGGTGCAGGGCCGGAGCAGCGACGTGCTCTCCTTACCCCTGGCCGTGGCGACGGTAACCAGGGTCGCGGCCGACGCAGCGGCGCTCGTGCAGGGCTTCGTGGGTGCGGCCGTGGACCTGCCGCCGGGAGACGCGGCCCTCTTCGTCTCCACCGAACCACGCTCTGCGGAGGTCAGGGTCGACGGTGTCCCGGTCGGGCTCAGCGGTCAGCTCGACGTGATCGCGCTGATGCCAGGGCGCTACGAGCTCGAGGTGCGCAAGGACGGGTACCTACCCGAGCAGCGCACCGTGGAACTGCGATCGCACGACACGCGCTTCGTGCACGTGGTCCTGACGGAGCTCGCCGGCGGCAGCATCCGGGTGACCAGTGAACCCGTGGGCGACGTCTTGCTCGACGGCGAGTTCGCCGGTACCACCCCGGTGACGTTGACCACCTTGCCCGGACTGCACGAGGTGCTGATCGAACGTCCCGGCTTCCTGCCCGCGAGCTTCAGCGTCAGCGTCCGCAACTTCCGCGTGCACCGAGTCGATGCCACGCTCGAGCCCAGCGCGCCGACGCTCCTGGTGTGGTCCCGAGGAGAGCCCGGGCTAGTGGTGGTGAACGGGGTGCTGCGGCGAGAGGGCTACGCGCCCGTCGAGGTCGGACTCGTGGAGCTCGAGCGGCTGCGGGGGGGCGGCACCCGGAGCGCGCTCCTCGCGGTGCCCGAAGAGGGCGTGTACTGGCTCGACCTCGAGACGCTCGACATCAGCCCCATGGTCCGCTGAGTGCGCACGGTTGGCGTCAGAGGTCCCGCTCCCAGCGGAACGTGAGCCGCCAGAGTGATGATCCTCTCGCTTCACCCGTAGCGCTCAACGACCAGTGCACTCTCGCGCCGGCCCACGCATGGTCCACGCCCAGCTCGGTTCTCCAGGCGCTCGGCGCCAGCCAGGGTCTCCAACTCGCCTGGACGCTGAGGTCGGCTGGACCCCAACGGTGCGCGCCCGACGCCTCCACTCCTGGCAGCACGCCAGCGGACCCGCTTCCGAGCCACACGCGCAACCACGAGGAGGGGGCGCGTCGCGGAACGTGGAAGAGGCCGACGCCTACCGCGAGCTCGCGCCGGCCCCGGTAGGTGCTCGCGTCGAGCCCCAACCAGCCGTCCACCTCGGGTGCGACGCGGGCGCGCCGCGAGGAGAGCCGTGCGGCGAGATGGAGGTCCCCTTCGACGAGGCGACCGGCGGCGCCCAAGTCGAGCGTGAGTTCACGCTCCGGCCGGTAGGTGGCGGCGAGACGCAAGCCCCCGTCCCAGGAACCCGTCGGCGTGAGCTCTCGTGCTCGGAGCGCATCGAGTTCGCGGAGTGCCTCGCGAGCGCCGGCGTCTGGAGGTGGCGGACGCCCGGGCTCCACCTGCTGCGGCGCTGCGTTGCCGGCCTCAGCCGCCAGCCGGAGCGCGACGTTCGCGACGGTACCGCGAGCCCCCAACCAGCCGCGCGCGAGCAGTTCCGAGCCCTCGCCCGCGCCACCCGAGCCGGAGACACCGCCCTCGAAGAGGACGTTACCCAACGGCCCGAACGTGGTGGCGTGGCGCCAAGCCGTGCCGGCGCCGAAGCGGCCCGCTAACCCGAGGTCGTCGCCCGCGCCGTTCGGGGCCGCCACGAGCTCCGCCATCAGCCAGCCGTCGACGTCGCTCCGCGCGACTCGCCAGCCCGACACACCCGCGTTCAGGGTGGCTGAAGCGGCGCGGCCCACGAGTTCCGGAGCGGGGTGAGCCTCTCCGAAGCCGAAGCTCACGCTCAGGCGCTGCGCTGAGGTGCCGCCCCACCCGAGGAGCGCGAGCGTGACGAGAGCGAGCAGGGCAGGGCGGCACCCCCAAGCCCGAGCGCGGGTCACGCTGAGCGGAGTGCTGGGGTTGGCGGGAGCGGGGTGATCACGGCATCCAGCCTACCCGGTGGTAGCATCGTCGACCTGAGACTTAGGAGGACGACGATCATGCAGATCCTCGGTCGGATGACCGTGACGCCCGAACTGCCCGAACCCCTCGCCCGCCTCGACGAGCTCGTGGCGAACCTCTTCTGGACCTGGGACCCCGAGGCCCGAAACCTCTTCAGGATGCTCGATCCGGACCTATGGGAGGCGACCGGCCACAACCCCGTCGTGTTCCTGCGCGACGTCTCTCAGGAGTGCCTGGAGGCAAGCGCGCGTGACGAGCGCTTCGTCAGCGCGTTTCGGGACGTGATGGAGCGCTTCGACGAGGCCACCGGTCCCGGCGCCTGGCGCGACCCGGAGCTCAGCGCAGCCGATACGGGTAGGAGCTACGCCTACTTCTGCGCGGAGTACGGTTGGCACGAAGCGGTGGCGCTCTACTCCGGTGGTCTCGGGGTGCTGGCGGGGGACCACACGAAGGCAGCCTCGCACCTTGGAGTCCCGCTGATAGGGGTAGGCCTGTTCTACCCCGAGGGCTACTTCCACCAGCGCGTGGCAGCAGACGGTCGCCAAGAGGCGGTCTACGAGCGCCACTCGCCGCTCGAACTGCCGCTTCACCCCGTGCTGGACGACGCTGGTAAGCCGGTGGCGGTGAGTGTCGGCATCTTCGGCCGCGAGGTTTCGGTGCAGGCCTGGCGCATCGACGTGGGCCGGGTTCCCGTCTACCTGCTCGACGTGGACGTGGAGAACAACCATCCGGACGACCGCGTGCTCCTCCAGCGCCTCTACGGAGGCGACCAGCGCACCCGCATCGCTCAGGAGCTGGTGCTGGGGATGGGCGGAGTACGCATGCTGCGCGCCCTCGGTCACGACCCGAGCGCCTGGCACATGAACGAGGGACACAGCGCCTTCATGGCGCTCGAGCGCTGCCGGGAGCTCGTCGCTCAGGGTACGCCCTTCGCGCATGCGCGCGAGACCGTGGCCGCTTCGACGGTCTTCACGGTGCACACCCCGGTGGCGGCAGGCAACGACGCTTTCCCGTTCGACCTTGTCGGGCAGGCCTTCGGCGCTTACCACTCTTCCCTGGGTCTGAGGCCCCACGAGTTCTTCGACCTCGGCCGCGCAGACCACGGTTGGGGGCCAGTCTTCTCGATGCCGGCGCTCGCGCTCCGCTTCACCAGCGCGCGCAACGGCGTGGCGGAGCTGCACGGCGACACGAGCAGGCGCATCTGGTCCGACCTCTGGCCCGACGTGCCGATCGACGAGGTCCCGATCGGTCACATCACGAACGGGGTGCACTTGCAGTCGTGGCAGTCGGTCGAGCTGCAGGAGCTCTTGGCCACGGTGCTGCCGGCCGACTGGGACCAGCGCATCATGGACGAGGAGATGTGGCGGGTGGTCGAGGGCATCGACCCGGCAGCACTCTGGCGCGTGCGCAAGCGCGTGAAGGCGCAGAGCGTGCGTTTCCTCAGGCGGCGTGTGCTGCGGCAGCTGGACCGCTACGAAGCTTCCGCCACGGTCATGCGCGGCACGAGTGAGCTCTTCGACGCTGACGCCCTGACGATCGGTTTCGCGCGGCGCTTCGCGGCCTACAAGCGCGCCACGCTCATCTTCCGAGACCTGGACCGCCTCGCGGCGCTGCTCGGTGATGAGCAGCGCCCCGTGCAGTTGGTCTTCGCGGGGAAGGCGCACCCTGCGGACGATGCAGGGCAGTCGCTGATCGCGACGATCCACCGTCTGTCGCAAGATCCCCGCTTCGCGGGCCGCATCCTCTTCCTCGAGGACTACGACATGGCGGTCGGGCGCTCGCTGACGCGCGGCGTGGACGTTTGGCTCAACACCCCCAGGAGGCCGCTGGAGGCTTCCGGGACGTCGGGTCAGAAGGCGGCCATGAACGGTGTGCTGAACCTCTCGGTGCTCGACGGTTGGTGGCCCGAGGGTTTCGACGGGCGCAACGGTTGGGCCATCGGAGCGCCGAGGCTCTACGAGGACGCGGAGCGGGCGGACGCAGCGGACGCAGACGCGCTGTACGCGCTTCTCGAGCGCGAGGTCGTCCCGACGTACTACGCGCGGGACGAGGAGGGCGTGCCGGTCGCTTGGATGAGGCGCGCCGCGGCTGCGATCGCCACGGTCACCCCGCGGTTCAACGCCCAACGTATGGTCCACGACTACGTGGAGGAGTACTACCAGAAGGCTGCGGCACGCGGCGAAGCGTTCGCGGCCGACCCCTCGATGGCCGCCGACCTCGCCGAGTGGCGAGCGCGTGTGGCCGAGCACTGGTCGACGGTCCAGCTCCACGCCAAGCCCGTGCCGGACGCGGCCCACCGGGTCGGGGAAGCGGTGACGATCGAAGCGACGCTCTACCCGCACGCCTTGGCGGGGAGTGAGCTGCTGGTCGAGGTGGTCTACGGCCTCGAGCGCGACGGCCTGCAGCGGGGCCTGCACAGGGTGCCCATGGTCCTCGCGGAGCGCCAGGAGGACGGGGGAGAGCGTTACCGCGCCACCTTCGAGCCGGAGATCAGCGGTCGTGTCGCGTACGGGGTCCGGGTGTTGGCCACCCACCCAGCTCTCGCCTCACCCTTCGACTCGCACGCCATCCGCTGGGCCTGAGCTGGCCTAGTCAGTTGAGGTCGAGCCAGCCGCGTCCGCGTCGGCGAGCACGGTGAAGCGGCCGGTGGGCTCGAGGGCGGTCAGCGGCAGGAGGTCGGGTGGCTCTTCGGCCCGCAGGGTGCGTTCGAGCGCCTCGCGCTTGTCGGCGCCAGCGACCACCACGACGACGTCCTCGGCTTGGCTGAGGGTGTAGGGCGTGAGGCTGACCCGGTCTCCGTGCTCGTCCGAGCGCACGGCCGTGGTCAGACCCTCGGCGTGTACCGCGCCGGTGCCTGGGAACAGGCTGGCGGTGTGCGCGTCCGCACCCAACCCCAGCAACACCAGGTCGAAGCGCGGAGGGTCTCCCAAACGCGCTCGCAGCAGCGCCTCGTAGGCGGCGGCGACCGTCTCGGGGTCTTCGCCATCGGGCCAGCCCAGCACCTGGTCGGCCGGCACGGCGACGTGATCGAGCAGCGCCTCACGGGCGGCGCGCTCGTTGCGGCGAGGGTGGTCACGCGGCACCACGCGCTCGTCGCCCCAAACCACCAGCCAACGCTCCCACGGCAGCTCGTGGCGCTCGGCGAGCCGCCGGTACGCGGCAAGCGGGGTACTGCCGCCCGCCAGGGCCACCACGAAGCGGCCGCGCGCCGCCACCGCGTGCTGGCAGGCTGCTTCCACGCGGGCGACGAGAGCCTTCGTCAGCGCTTGCGCGTCAGCGACGACCTGGAGCTCGGGGCGAACCATGGGCGGAGTCTAGCAGCCTGCGCTCGGCTCGGGCCTCGTGCCACCGGACGCTGGTAGGCTTCGTCACATGCGCATCGATCGCGAGACCGCCTACTCGCTCATGACCGAGTGGACCACCAGCGAGAGCCTCCGCCACCACATGCTCGCCGTGGAGGCGGCGGTCGCCGCCTACGCCGCGCACGAGGGCCAAGACGTGGAGCTGTGGTCAGCTACGGCGCTGCTCCACGACTTCGATTACGAGCGCCACCCGCACCTCGGTGACGGCGGCCATCCGTACGTCGGGGTGGCGCACCTGCGTTCGCTGGGGGCGCCCGAGGAGATGTGCGAAGCGATCCTGGCTCACGCGGACCACACCGGCGTGCCGCGCTCGAGCCGACTGGCCAAGGTCCTCTACGCCTGCGACGAGGTCACCGGTCTCGTCACCGCCGCCGTCTTGGTGAGGCCCGACAAGTCGATCGAGGGACTCGAGCTCAAGAGCCTCAAGAAGAAGTTCAAGGACAAGGCCTTCGCGCGCGGTGTGGCGCGTGAGGACGTAAGACGGGGCGCCGAAGAGCTCGGCGTCGACCTGTGGGAGCACGTACAGTTCGTGCTCGATGCCATGAAGGGTCGCTCCGAGAGCCTGGCTCTGGACGGTAGCCGCGCGGGCGCCTAGGGCACGCGCCTGACGCCTAGGGCACGCGCCTGACGTTCCAACTCCAACCGGCATCGGCCTCACGCCGCAGCGGTGGCCACACCACCCAAGCTGCGCGTCCAGCCACTGCTGCTGCCGGCACGGGTCCGAAGGCGCGCGAGTCGCGCGATCCCAACGGCGAGCGGTCGTCCCCCAGGACGAACAGGTGGCCCTGCGGAACACTGGAGACGCCCTGGCTGAAGCCGGTCTGTTGACCCTCAGGCACGAACGGCTCCACCTGCGACTCACCGTCGACCCAGACCTGCCCGAGACGGATCTCCACCGACTGGCCTCCGACGGCGACCACCCTCTTGATCACGTACGGCCCGCCAGTCAGCCGCTCCAGCAGGGAGCGCGGCGAGTCGCCGGGCGCGCGGAAGTACACCACGTCCCCCCGACTCCAACGCGTCAGGCCCAAGCGCACCAGCCACGTCTCGTAGCGGGGCACCAGAGCGCGTTCGCCGTCGAGGAGGTTCGGCGCCATGCTGTTCCCCTCGATCCCCACCGTCGTGCCGACGAACGTGACCAACAAGAAGGCGACGATCAGAGCTTCGGCCCAACGCCGTAGCCAACCGTCGCGTCGTGTTCCTCCCCCGACGCGCTGCACCTCGGCAGCTACCTCACTCACCTGGCGGATCGGGGATCTCTGCGAAAGCCGCCGGGGCCGGCAACCGCCGCCAGTTCCACTCGCCGTCTCGGCGGGGGGGCCAGATGATCGCGGTCGCCTTGCCAGCGATGGTGATGCTGCGGACCGGGCCGAAGACCCGAGAGTCCTCGCTGCCGCCGCGCGCCCGCTGGCGGTTGTCACCCATGATCCAGTAGTGACCGCTGGGGATGACGATCTCGTGGAGGAAAGGTACCCCCTCGGGCGCGTCCGACGGCAACGGAGCGAGCGCGTCGATGGTGGCCCCGTAGTACAGCTGAACTCGCGGGTCGCTCACGGGAACGGCGGGCAGCGGAGACCCTCCGCGTTGCGGCAGGTCCGGGAACGCGGTGCCGCGAGGGGTGCTCCCGAAACGGACCACGAGGCCCTCGACCTCGCCGCCGCGTTGGGTGATCAGCGGGAAGTCCTGGGGGTCGGGGCTGATCTCACCGCTCTCGGTGATGAAGCTCTGGTCGACGGGGTGCCCGTTCACGACCACCTGTCCCGCCTCGATGCGCAGGTGGTCACCTGGCACGGCGACGACACGCTTGATGAAGAACGGTCGGTTACCCGTCTCGATCGCCGTTGGCGAGTTCGCTGGGTCCCTGACGACCACGATGTCGCCGTGCCCGTACGGGCCCAGCACGCCGATGCGGCGCAACCAGGTCTCGTACTTCGGGATGAAGACGCGGTCGCCCGTGAGCAAGGACTGCAGCACGTTGCTCGAACCTACCCCACCGTCTAGGTTGGGACGCATGGAAGAGCCGACCACGCCGACCGTGTTGAAGACGAAGGTCACCACCAGATAGGCGATGACCAGTGCTTCGGCGTAGCCGCGTAGCTCGCGCCAGAAGCGCGAGCTACGCGTCGTGGGCGGACCGTCGGCACTGGGGCGACGCCCCTTGTCGGGATCTCGGGAGGCCGCGCTCGTTCGGGCGCGAGACGAGGAGGGTTCGGGCATGAGCGTCAGTCTACCGCCCGCCCGCCGTACCTCCGCGTCTGGAGCGTGGTGCTCAATCGCTCGGGCCGGGCGCTCGCAGCGTGACCTCGAGCGTTCTCGTCGCGCCGCTGCGCCAGAGCTCCAGCGTTACCGAGTCACCCTCGTCCTTGGAGAAGACGATCCGCTGCAGGTCCTCGGCGCGCGGCACGCTCTGCCCGTCCGCGCTCACGACCACGTCGCCGCCAGCGGGGTACTCGCGCCCTTCGACGGTGGCGACGAAGGTGGGTCCGCTGACACCCGCTTCAGCCGCAGCGGAGTCGGGGTCGACGTGCGTGACGACGAGCCCTTCGTCCGGGAGGTTCAGCGCCGCGCGCACGCTCTCCGGGAACGCCTCCACGGCCATGATGGTGATGCCGAGCCGCGGGCGGTCGGGATCCATGGCGGCGGCCGAGATGCCGGAGAGCCCACCCGCTTCGAGGAGGGGCATGCTCTCGGCCAGGAGCTCGGCGGGTACCGCGAAGCCTATGCCCAGGTTGCCTCGTTGCCCGTCGACCCCAATCGCGGGCACGATGGCCGTGTTGATGCCGATGAGGCGACCTCTGGAGTCCAGGAGCGGGCCGCCTGAGTTACCGGGGTTGATCGCCGCGTCGGTCTGTATCATCTCGATCTCGATGCGGCCGATCGACTCGAACTGGCGACCCACCGCCGACACTATCCCTGTCGTCACGGTCGATTGCAGCCCGAAGGGGTTGCCGATGGCGATCACCTTCTGGCCGACTCTCACGCGCCCTTCGGCGAGCTCGATGGACGGGACGTCGGGCACGAGGTCGGGTTCGAGCGCTTCGAGCAGGGCCACGTCGTAGTCGGGGTTGGCTCCTACGACGCGCACCGGGATGGGCTCGTCGCGCTCGGGGAACACCACGCCGATGCTCGCCCCTTCCCTCAGATCGACGCTGCCGGGCTCTAGCGCCGCGGTCACCACGTGGAAGTTGGTGACGATGCGTCCTGCCTCGTCGATGACGAAGCCCGAGCCCGAGCCCTGCCTCGGTTGCGGCGTGTCGGGCGGCGGTGGGAGCCGGAAGAAGTCCCGGAACTGCGGCGGGATGTTCTCGCGGAAGGGCGCGAAGGGGTCGACCGGCTCACCCCGCACCTCGACCTTGACGGCCACCACGCTCGGGCCGAGGAGCTCCACGACCTCAATGGTGTTGCGTTCGTCCTCCAGCAGAGCGCCCGACTCGTCGAGTGCAGGGGGCGACGGCGACTGAGCGAGGGCGGTTGGTGCCCACGCTATCGTGATCGCCAACGCGGTGATGAGCACAGCGATCGGCTCGAAGCGGAAGTGTGTTCGGCTTGCGACGTTGCGCATGATGCCTCCATCGACTCGCGGGGCGGGCTCGCGGCTTGGGGAAGTCGAGCCGGCCCACGGCTATCAGCCCATCATCGTCACACGCGCATGAAGCCCCGTACACAACATCATGATGTCGATGAGACATCACGTGCGACGATCCTGCCGCCCGCCGCCCGCTCCAGCGCCAGCACGCCCGCGAAGGCTCCCGCCGCGAACAACAAGGCCGGTAGCCAGCCTTCGACGCCCCAGGCGCTGACCGGCCAGACGAGGGAGTCACGGTAGGCGTCTCCGCTCGTCCAGGGCCAGGCCCTGCGCAAGCTCGCGATCATCACACCGAGCAACGCGGCCATGGTGACGTCGGGCGCGCGCCGCAGCATCAGGTGCAGCAGGCGCGCCACGCTCGCCAGGCCGGCCACCGCCCCCAGGGCGAACGGCAGCAGCGCAGCCACGTCGAGCCCGGCGATCGCGTTCATGACCCGGTCGTACTGCCCGAGCAACACCAGGATGAACGCGCCAGACACACCCGGCAGCACGAGCGCCGTGATGCCCAGTGCACCCGCGACGAAGAGCGTCCAGAACGTGTTGGGTGCGCTCACGGGCGCGCCACCGAGCAGCAGCGTCGTGGCGAGCGCGGCGGCCACCAGCGACACGGCCGTCGAAGCTCGCCAGCGCACGACCCGGCGAGCGACGAGCACCGCGGCCGCCAGCATCAGCCCGGCGAAGCTGGCGTAGAGGGGTACGTGGTAGCTCTCCAGGGCCTGGACTATGAAACGCGAGAGCACCAGCACGGCGCCCGCGATACCCAGCAGCAGCGGTGCCAGGAACGGCGCGTGGGCGGCCTGCCAAGCCGCCCGGACACGTCCATGAGCTAGCTGGCGCCAAGGCTCGAGCGACGTGAGCGCACGCAAGGCCGATATCAGGCGCTCGTACACCCCCAACACGAGCGCCATGGTGCCGCCCGAGATCCCAGGGACCACGTCCGCCGCGCCCATGGCGAGGCCGCGCAACACGAGGGTCCACCATCTAGGTCGCTCCTGCACCGCGTCAAGCTAGCATGCCCGAGCCCCGGCGCGGCCGGCAGGCGCCCTTGGCACGCGCAACGCCCCGGACTCCGGCAACCGTGCGGTAGGCTGAGGGCATGGCGAGCGACCTAGAGCGACTTGGCGGATCGGGGGTCCCGGGGCCGGACGACGAGCACCCCGCGCCGAGCACGGAGGAGCTCGAGGCGTTTGCGGGCTCCCTGCTCTGGCGCATCGGGCGCGAGTACGAGGACGGCCCCGTGACGGTGAGGGTTGGTTTCGCCAGCGCTGCCCCGCTCTTCGCCGAGCTTCCCAGGCTTCGTGCTGCCAACGACCACGAGGTCGAGGCCGCACTGAGCAGCGGTGAGGTGAGCGTGGAGTGGGTTGGGAGTAAGGCGACA
>SKSV01000154.1 GCA_007122815.1 Trueperaceae bacterium
GGCGTTCACGCTCTCCCGCATCCACTTCCTGGGGGGGCGCCAGACGGAGCTGCACCTGGTGCACTGAACGCCCAGCGTGCAGCTTGCGCCCAGCGTGCACTTGGCGAGCGTGTGCTTCGCGCTCAACCGGCGGCCGGGGGAGACACCTTGGGTGAGCGCTCGGGCTCGGCTGCCACCAGCAGCGTCAGGATCTGGAGCAAGGACTCCAGGCGCTCGTGACCGAGTTGCCTCAGGAGCGGGGAGAGGGCCTCGGCGAGGTGTGCGTGGAAGCGCTCGAGCGCCGAGCGTCCCAGCGGGGTGGCGCGGAGGACGCGTCGCCGCGCGTCCTCCTTGTCGATGCTCCGTTCCAGCAGGCCCGCGCGCTCGAGTCTCCCGAGGGCGCGGGATACCGTGTGATCGTCGAGCCGCATGACGACGGACAACTGGCTAGGGCCGAGGTCGGTGTGCGCCGCGTACTCGAGCATTAGCGCGTGCGTGAGGTCGAGACCGAAGTCGGCCTGCAGAGCGGCCTCCAGGAGGACATCGACCTGCCGCATGGCGTTCCAGACGCCGTGAACGTAACGGCGCGACAAGTCGCTGTCGGATCGCTGCATACGGCGAACATCATAGAATGTAACAATAGCAAGATGCAAGGAAACCGAGAGCGGGAGGGAAACGATGGAGAACGCAGCCTCGAACTCCGCCGCAGCGCCCGCGCGGCTCGACGTCGGTGGACGGCCCCTGATCGAGGTGGTGCGCTGGGCCCGCGCTGCGTTGGGGGCGGGAGCGCCGGAGCTCGAACTCGAGGTGCCCGACCCTGACAGCGCACCTGGCCAGTGGCTCGGAGCCCTTCGGGAGGACGGCGCTCCACAGCGAGGTTGGCGCGCCTGGCTCGACCTCGCTGAGCTGCTCCGCTGTCGGTTCCACACACCGATCCGGCTGGGGGTAGACAGGCTGAGCTTGCGCTTGACCAGGCTCGGGCCAGAAGCCAGCTTCCACGGTGGAGATCGCGGTCCGGAGCGCTACGCCGGCGCGAGCGAGTTCGCCGCCATGCGCAAGCTCGAGCATCCCGGCTTCCTGCTGCCGCTGCTCGAGGCGCTCGAGCGCACGCGTCCTCCCGACGGCGGCAGCGTGCTGGTGCTCGGCTGCCACCGCGGTGACGAGATCGCGGCCCTGGGCTGGTTGGACCCACCGCCCCAGGGGCTTCGCGTGATCGGTGTCGACCACGCGGCCGAACCGCTGGAGGAGGCCCACAGGCTTCATCCCCACGCGCGCTTCGAGCTCGTAGACGTCAACGAGCTCCCCGAGCAGCTGGGCAGCTTCGACCTGGTGATCGCCATAGACGTGATGCAGGGACCCGCGGTCGACGACAAGGCGCTCCTGAGGCGGCTCGTGCAACACCACCTGGTCCCCCGCGGCCGGCTGCTGCTAGGTGTGCCGAACAGCCGCTTCCGCGGTGGCGAGGTGCTCTTGGGCGCGCGCACCCGGAACTACCGCGAGCCCGACCTATCGCTCGTCGTCCGCGACCTGGCCGCCTACGGGCGCTACCTCCACCAGCACGGCTTCGTCACCCACGTCGGCGGGCGCTACGACTTGCTTCTGAGCGCGTGGCGGGGGCGGTAGAATCGGCGGATGGCGCGATCCGACGCAGTGAGCGAGCACGCCGAGGAGAACCGTAGGTACTGGGACTCTTCGGCGCCGGAGTGGGTCGCCCCAGGGGAGAGGGCTTGGCGCGCGGAAGAGCCCTACTGGGGCATATGGGGTGTGCCGGAGGCCGAACTACGCATGCTCCCGAAGCGCATGAGCGGCATGGACGCCGTCGAGCTCGGCTGCGGTACGGGGTACGTCTCCGCCTGGATGGCTAGGCGCGGCGCTACGGTCACGGGCATAGACGTCTCCGTCCAGCAGCTGGAGACGGCGAGGCGCTTCGCGCAGGAGCACGACGTGAACCTCACGCTCGTGCACGGCAGCGCAGAGAGCACCCCCTTCGCGGACGAGAGCTTCGACTTCGCCATCAGCGAGTACGGCGCAGCGATCTGGTGCGACCCCTACGTGTGGATCGCGGAGGCCCACCGCATCCTGAGACCGGGTGGTCGGCTGGTCTTCCTCGGGCATCACGCGCTCGCGCAGGTGTGCAGCCCGCTCGACGGGGCGCCGGTGGTACACGAGCTAGTGCGCCCCTACTTCGGCATGCACCGTATCGACTGGACGGCCGTGGAGATCGACCCCGGGGGCATCGAGTTCGCGCTGCCGGTGTCGGACTGGTTCGCGCTCTTCGCGCGCGTGGGCTTCGAGGTGGAGGACTACCTCGAGCCGCGCGCCCCTGACGACGCTGCCGAAGATGCGTACTTCGTGACGTCGGAGTGGGCGAGGCGCTACCCCAGCGAGCAAGTCTGGAAGCTGCGCAAGCCTTTGACGTCGACGCGAGCGAGGGAGTGACCCTCGACCACCTGATACTGGCGGGTCCCGAGCTGAACCAGCTGGCCCAGCTGGTGCGCGAGCGCCTCGGGATCGAGCCGGTAGTTGGGGGCAGGCACATCGGGCACGGCACCCACAACGCCTTGCTCGGGCTGGGTTCCGGATGCTACCTCGAGCTGCTCGCGCCGGACCCGCAAGGAGCCGGTGGAAGCTTCAGCGACGCCATCGCGCACGTTCGTGACCCGGCTCTGCACACGTGGTGCGCGAGTCGGGGTGCTGCCGACGACGTCGCGGAGCGGGTGCGCGCGGTCGGCTGTGTGGTTCGCCGGCTGGGGATGAACCGGCGGCTGAGCGATGGCAGCCTGCTCGAGTGGGAACTGGTCTTCGTCGAGGGGCATCCCTACGGGACGCTGGTGCCCTTCTTCATCGACTGGCGCGGCTCGGAGCACCCTTCCACGAAGCTCAAGGGTGGGGCGCAGCTCGAGGAGCTCGTGCTCGCGCACCCCGATCCGGGCGGGCTCGCGGAGCTGCTGGACAGCCTGGGTGGACTACCGCTAGAGGCCCGTGTGGAAGGCGCGAGAGGTGCAGGGCTACGCGCCAGCTTGCGCTACGGTCCGCGGAGCGCGGTGTTCCACGGGCCCGCGCACGAGGGTGGCGCGACCGATCCAGCTACCGATCCAGCGCCCTGACCCAGGCAACCTACAGGGAGCCGATGAGCTCGTCCAGCTCTTCCTGGAGCGCGCTCCTCTCCGTCTCGAAGGCTTCGATGGCGCGTGCGATCGCGGCCAGCGTGTCCTCCTGCTCGGTCAGCTCCTCGACGTAACGACGGTACAGCACCGAGTTGCGGTCCAGCGCGGCCATGTTCTGCCGCAACCTGGCTTGGTCGCTGACGATGGCGTCGCGCCGCGAGCGCTCGGCGGAGATCGCTCGGTCCAGCCTCACCAGCTCCCGCTGGACCGCCGCCACGTCCTCCAGTAGCGCGCGAGTCTCAGCCGAGAGCTCCAGGTCGCGCAGGTAGACCTCGAGCCGCTCGAGCGGAACGCTGGTCACGGAGACGCGGCGCGCCTCAACGCGCTCCAGCACGACCTCAAGGAAGCACGGCTCGCCCGTCTCGCACGAGACGTGGGTCGGCACGCTCGGGTCTCCCTGCAACGTTTCGGTGTCAGTGTCGCCCTCGCCAACCGTCAGGGACACCCCGAAGCGGTACGCCGACGGCGTTACCGGAGGTGCGGGCAGGGGAGAGCTGACGTGAAAGCCCGAACGCCGAGGATGCTCCACGACGACGAAGCGCTCGATCTCACCCCGTGGAGCTATCACGTAGGTGGTGCGGAGCCGCGAGCGGTGCTCGCTCTCGAGCAGACCGCCAACCAAGCGCACCGAGATCACCTGCTCGGGTTCGCTGGTGGAGGTGACATCGATGGCCACGTCCAGGTCGCGGGCATAGGTGAGCACGCGGTCGTCTCCGGGAACCAGGTCGCTCATGCGCGCCGTGCCGGTGAAGCCGCGCTCGTCGAAGACGGTGACGGGGCCGGCAGCGAGGTGCAGGCCGGTGTCGTTCACGATCCGCAGGCCACGCAGCGGATGCTGCGAGTCGGCCCTGGCGTCGTAGAGCGACAGGTGGTGCGCCTCCAGGTGCGCGCGCACGATGGGTACCAGAACCGACTCGTAACGCCGCACCGTGACCGGTTCGCGGACCGAGTAAGCGAAGGTCGCTCCCCCGGCAGCGGCGTCCGCCAAGGCCTCCACGCCTGCTCCGCGCGGGGCCTCCGCCTCCGCCGCGACGGCGTCGGCCATGAGGCTGGGGGCCGCCATCATCGCGCGGGACTCCGGCGCCGGCATGACGCCGGCGTCCGTGGGCGGCACCAGGGCGCTGACCGTCGGCGGGCCTACACGTGGGCGCTCCAGGTAGACGGGCTCGAACAGTTGGCTGACGAAGGAGGCCGGTTGGCCAGCGACGAACGTCACCTGCACCTCCTCGAAGTCGAGGCTCGTCGGGTTGTCGAAGATCGCCCAACCCTGCAGGTCAGCCCCGTCATCCTCGAGCAGCAGGCGGTAACTCGTCTTCCATACCGGCATCTCTCGCAGGTACCCCACGCGCACGTCTCGGTTGCCTTCCCCGCTGAAGCGCAGACGCACCGGCACCTCGTCGGCGTCGCGGTAGCTGGCGATGGCGCCCAGCGCCGCCGAGAGCTGCTCGCGGAGTTCGGCGCGCTCGAAGCGGAGTTCCCTGACGTCCGCCAAGTCCACGCGCTGCAAGCCGGCTTCACCGTCGAGGGTGAGCAGCGCGCGGGGTGCCTCATCTGCCACGCGCTGCTGCTCCACGCCGACGATCACGCCGGAGATCACCGCGTCCGTCTGAAGGGTCACGCGCTCGCCGCGAGCCTGGGCCAGCAGCTCGGCGAGGCTCGGGTCACGCGACAGGTCTAAGGGGTAGCTGGCTAGGATGCGGCCCAGCGGGTCGCGCGTCCCGTACCTCACGGGTTCGACGCGGCCTCCACCCAAGTCCTCGACGACCAGGCTCTGCAGCAGGTCGTCCATCGCTTCGGGGGGTACGCCCAGCTCCAGTTCGCCGTCGCCGTCGACGGTGCCGGCGTGTTCGACGTAAGCGACGCCGGTGGTGAACAGCACGACCCGGGTTATGGGGAGGTCGGCGCTCGATGGGGCTTGCGTTTGGGCGAAGGCGGCCGCGGCAACGCTCGCCGCGACGACCAGCAGCCATGCCAGTGCGAAGACCGCTCTATTGGCCATGAGGCATGCTACGGCAGCCACGTGCCGTATGCTCACGTTTCGTGGTTCCAGGCGTCCGTGTCCGCGGACGTCGTCTCCCTCGCCACCAGAAACGGGGTCGAGCATGACCAACCACGAACCAGACGCTCCGATCACGGTCGATACGGGACGCTTCCTGATCTTCCCGCAGGTGTCTCGACCCGTCTTCATCAGTAGCGCCTCGGTGATCCTGCTGCTGATCGTGTACGCGAGCGCCTTCACCGGGCCAGCCGAGACGCTCTTCTCCAACGTCCAGGACTGGATCTCGGCCACCTTCGGGTGGTTCTACGTGCTGGCGGTCACCCTGTTCCTCGTCTTCGTGTTGTACCTGGCCTTCAGCCGCTACGGTCCAGTGCGTCTTGGCGGCGCCTTCGAGACCCCGAGGTTCTCGCTCGGCGGCTGGTTCGCGATGCTCTTCAGTGCCGGCATGGGCATCGGGCTGCTCTTCTGGAGCGTCGCGGAGCCCATGTACCACTACCTGCACTCACCCAGCGGTGGAGCGGGCGACCCCAGCGAAGCGATGCGCTTCACCTTCTTCCACTGGGGGTTGCACGCCTGGGGGGTCTACTGCGTGGTGGGGCTCGCGATCGGCTACTTCGCCTACCGGCAGAAGCTACCGATCACGATCCGCTCGACGCTGTACCCGATCCTTGGTGACCGCATCTACGGCCCCGTGGGTCACGCCGTCGACGCCTTCGCGATCTTCGGGACGATGTTCGGCGTGGCGACGTCGCTCGGCCTCGGCGTGCTGCAGATCAACTCCGGGCTCGATTACCTCCTCGGGATCGGGGAGTCGGCCTGGTTGCAGGTCCTCATCATCGCGGTGGTCACGCTGCTCGCGACCGGATCGGTGCTGCTGGGCCTGACGAAGGGGATTCAGCGCCTCAGCCAGCTCAACATCGCGTTCAGCGTCGTGCTCCTGGCGTTCGTGCTGGTGGCCGGCCCGACCCTGTTCCTGCTCCGCTTCCTGGTGGAGGGGATCGGCGACTACCTCCAGCACCTCCCGGCGCTCAGCTTCTGGAACGACTCCATCGCGCGCAGCGGTTGGCAGGACGCCTGGACGATCTTCTACTGGGGCTGGTGGATCTCCTGGGCGCCGTTCGTGGGCATGTTCATCGCGCGCGTGTCGCGCGGGCGCACCATCCGCGAGTTCGTCGCCGGAGCACTGATCGCCCCGACGCTCGCCGGGTTCGTCTGGATGACAGTCATGGGCGGCACCGGCCTGGAGCTCCAGCTCTTCCAGGGCGTCGACCTCGGCAGCGCGGTCGAGGCGAACGTCGCCACCGCCCTGTACGTGATGCTCGATCAGCTGCCTCTCGCGGCGGTCACCGCCACGCTCGCGACCGCGTTAGTGGTCACGTACTTCGTCACCTCGTCGGACTCGGGCTCCCTCGTCATCGACATGCTCGCCGCCGGCGGTCACACCGATCCGCCCAAGATCCAGCGGGTCTTCTGGGCGGTCACCGAGGGAGCCGTCGCGGCCGTGCTGCTCCTGGTCGGTGGTCTCGGAGCGCTGCAGGCCGCGTCGGTCGCGGCGGGCCTACCCTTTGCGGTGATCATGCTGTTCATGTGCGTCGCCCTCATGAAGGCACTGCATGGCGAGCCGATCACGCCCGACCCCGAGCAGAGCGAGCCGGAGGCTCCCGAGGACACGATGGGTTACATCGAGCACCTCGAGGAGGGGGACGGGGTGGAGGAGGACGGCGCGCCTGACGAGGCAGGCGCGGCTGACGACGCGGTTGCTCCTGACGCGGCGACCGGGACTGAGGCGGGTGACGAGGAGCTCGACACTGCAGACGTCGACGCGGACGAGGCCGATCGAGACGACGAGGATCGCAACGACGGCGGCGGGAAGGAGCCCCGCTAGGCAGGAGCCCCGCTAAGCAGGAGCCCCGCTAGGCAGGAGCCCCGCTAAGCGCTGGGTAAGCGCGCGACGGCTAGCATGGCCGCCAGCTAGGAGGTCCGGCGTGGCCAGGGGCGCGCGTCACCCCGCATCATCGAAAGCTCTTCCCGGAGCCAGCCTGAGCGCCGCACTGTTGGTGAGTAACGTGCTGCCGGTCGAAGTGCTGAGCGGCGTACAAGCGGCAGCGCTGGGGGCCTGGCCGTTCCTCCGGGTGCTCGGGGACGAGGAGGCGCGCCGCTTCCTGCTGCTGGCGCCGCCCCACACCAGCGACTCAGGCATGGACAGGGTCGCGCTCGAGCGCGCGTTCACCCAGAACGAGGCGCTGTACGACGCGCTCCCATCTTGGTCCGCGAACTACCCCGAGGCGCGCTTCGCGCTGGTCGAGGTCGAAGAAGTCGGCGGACGCTGCCGGTACGGCGGCTACGTCTGCCAGGCTGGTGAGGTGCACGACGTTGTGCTGGCCTCCGCCGCGGGCGACATCCTGCTTCTCGGTGCGCTCGGCATCGA
>SKSV01000335.1 GCA_007122815.1 Trueperaceae bacterium
CGTGGCGGCTGGGTGCTGCGGCGAGCGACGCGGGCGGCCCGCGGCCCAGCCGCTAGGTCCGCAGCCCCGTCAGTAGGCCCGCGGCCCAGTCAGTAGGTCTGCAGCCCAGCCGCTAGGCCCGCGGCCGCCGGGCTCGGGCGGCCGCCAGCAGCTCCCCGTACAACGATTCCCAGGTGTCGACCACGCGCTCGAGAAGGAAGTTCCGGTCGACGTGGTCGGCGCCCGCCGCGCCCCAGCTTGCCCTCTCGTCGCTCGAGAGCGCCATCACACGCTTCATCGCTTCTGCCAGAGCCGCAGCGTCGCGAGCTGGTACCAGCACGCCGCTGCGCTCCGCGAGCACCACCTCGGAGTTGCCTCCAACGTCGGTGGCGACGATGGGCAGCTGAGCCGCCGACGCTTCGAGGAGCACCATTGGCAGGCCCTCCCAGGCCGACGACATCAGGTAGGCGTCCGCTGCACGCATGAGGTCGGGGACGTCGGCGCGAGCCCCGAGGAAGCGTACCTGCTCCGGGGTCAATCCGAGCCGCTCGCGGGCCTGCTCGAGCGCCGCGCGCAGTGGGCCGTCGCTCACGACCAGCACCACCAGCCCTGGCTCCGCTTCGAGCGCCGAGGCCGTCGCGGCCAGCATCGTGGGGTAGTCCTTCTGTTCTTCCAGGCGACCCACGGCCAGCCAGGTGAAGCTCGACCCCAACCCCAGCTCCGAGCGCTTCAGCTGCCGGCGCTCGGCATCGGGCGCGAACGCGCTCGGCTCGAGCCCGTTCACCACCGCCCGCATGCGCCCGGGCGGGGCCGCGCCGACCGCGACGAAACGGTCGACGGCCGCTTGGCAGACGTTGGTGGAGAGGCTTGCGAGGCGGTCGGTGAGGCGGTAGGCGAGCTCACGCCAGCGCGCTCCCTCGGTCAGGTTGTGTGCCGTGCTCACGAGTACCGGCATCGGCGCGACCATCCGAGTGAGACGCGTCAGCAGGTTCGCGTGCACCATGTGGCTGTGGACCACGTCGGGTTTCCAGGCGCGCACCGTACGCGCGAGCCGCCAGAGGCCGCGCGGGTCGGCTGCGCCGCTGCGCATCCCCAAGCTGGTGAAGGTGATCCCCAGCTCACGCAGTTCCTCCTCGTAAGCCTCCGGTGGACGCATGCTCACTACGTGAACGGCATGGGAGCGGAGTGACAGGGTCCGCGCCAGCAGGAACACTTGAGTCTCCGCACCACCTCGCATCAGCGAGGTGGTCACGAACATGATGCGCGAGCTAGGGAGCTGAGTCACTTCACCCCCAGGGTCTGCAGGTAGCGTAGCGCAAGCGGTTCCAGCCGGTAGCGCTCGAGCCAATCATCGCTCTGGCGCCCGCGGCCCGCCGCGAGCGCCAGAGCGATTGAGTCGGTCATGGCGGCGCTGTCGTCCACGGGCACGAGGAAGGCGCGTTCGCTGCCTACGAGCACCTCCGCTGGACCGCTGGGGCAGTCGGTTGCGACTGCCGGGGCGCCCAGGGCCATCGCCTGGATGAGCGCGCTGGGGAGACCTTCCCAGCGCGAGGAGAGCACGAACGCTCCGGCTCTCGCCATGAACGCGAAGGGATTGGGCGCGAAGCCAGGCAAGTCGACGTGGTCGCTCACGCCCCACTCGGCGGCCAGCCGCTCCAGCGTCGCGCGCTCCTCGCCGTCGCCGAGCACGACGAGCCGGCAGGCGACCCGCTCCCGGGCCCGAGCGAACGCCTCCAACAGCAGTGTGAAGCCCTTCTGCGGAGCCAGCCTGCCGACCCCCAACACCACCGGTGGCTCGCCAGGCGCGAACCAGGGGTGGGTGAGCGGCTCGAGTGCACCGCGCTCGAGCCGCGGCGTGAGCACGGGGTTCGGGATGGCGACGACC
The DNA here is from genome assembly GCA_007122815.1 of Trueperaceae bacterium. Lineage (GTDB taxonomy): Bacteria > Deinococcota > Deinococci > Deinococcales > Trueperaceae > CSSed10-48. Next base: position 1,865 of record SKSV01000335.1, read on the forward strand.
TTCTCGGACGGGAGCGGCAGGGTGCTCACGAGGTCGTCCGCCACGCCTTGCGAGACCGCGATTATCGCGTGGGCGCGTCGGTACAGCCGGCGCATCAGCCAGAGCACGACGCGGCTGCGCACGGGTCCTCCCTCGAGGTCGCGTGAGGGTGTGTTCGCTTCGCGTACGCTCACCCGCGTCCCGGGCGCCAGCGCCCCGGCGAGGAGAGCCACCACGTTGGCGTGCTCGAGCGTGGCCAGCAGCGCGCGCGGCCGTCGCCTCCGCAGGTAACGCGCCAGCGGCAACACCGCGGTGGCGGTGCGCGGTTGGCGCAGATCGACGACAACCGTCCCGGCGGGCACCTCGTCCACCAGGTCTCCTCGCCTCGCGGCCAGGACGAGCTCCACCGAGGTGCCCTGCTCGCGGGCCGCGCCGATCAGGTCCAGCATGACCCTCTCGGCGCCGCCGCCTTCGAGCGACGGGAGGAACACTGCCAGGTCGAGTCGGGTCGGTGACTGGGCGGGAGCGCTCACGTCTTGCCCTCCAGCAGGTCATCGTGGGCGGCCCAGAAGCGCGCCGCCGCGACCGGCATGGCGAACTCCGCTTCGAGGCGGTTCCGGCCCGCCGCTCCCATGCGCCGGAGTTCCTCGGCCGGCAGCTCGCACAGCGACGCGATGGCCTGCCCGAGCGCGAGGGCGTCGCCGGGTTGCACCACGCGTCCACCCGCGCCGACGAGTTCGCGGACGTCCGACACGTCTGTCGCCACCACCGGAACGCCCATCGCGTGAGCCTCGAGCACGGCGTTCGGCAGGCCCTCGGTGTCGCTCGGTAGGGCCAGCAGGTCGAGCCCGGCCAGGAACGATGGGACGTCGTCGACCACGCCGAGCAGGCGGCAGTGATCGCGCAACCACGCGTCGCTCTCCACGCGAGCGCGCAGCGGACCCATGAGCTCGCCGTCCCCAGCCATCACCACGAGGTCGGGGCGGCGGTCGCTGGGTAGGGCCTGCAGCGCGTCGAGCAGGAGGTCGGGTCGCTTCTCGCGTCGGAACATACCCAGGAAACCGACGACCTTCGCCGTGTCTGGGGCACCCCATGCTCCCCGCGGAGAAGTGGCTCGGCCCGGGTCGAAGCGCTCGAGGTCGACACCGTTGCGTACGAGATGGATCCTGTCAGGCCGCGCGCCCTCTCGCTCCAGCCTCGCGGCGATCGCACGCGCGTTCGGCAGGAAGCGGCTCGTGACGCGATGCAGGAGAGGATCGAGCAGCCGCTGCACTCGTGAGGGCGCGGGATCGAGGGAAAGATCGGAGAGGAACACGTGCGGCACCCCCGCTAGCTTGGCGGCGAGGCGGCCCCAGGTGCTCGTGCTGCCCACGAGGAAGGCGTGCACGATGCGTGGGCGCAGGCGTCGGAAGCAGCGCACGAGATCGAGCAGGAAGGCCGGGAACGCCGAAGCCTCGCGGTCGACGACGTACAGCGAGATGGGCAGCGCCGCTAACCGCTCAGCCAGCGCGGGTTGGCGGTGGGAGGAGAGCGTGACGATCGCGACGCGGGTCCTGCGCAGGCGCTGTGGGTCGGTCTCCAGCAGCGAGGTCAGCTGCGCTTCGGCGCCGCCCATCGTGAGCGATCCGAGCAGGAACACCACGTCCACGCGAGGATCGCGCTCCGGTCCCAACCGGGCCGTACTCACGGTGGCAGGGCACGCTCTGCGGCCGCGCGCTGGTGGAGCCCGACGGGAGGAGCCTCGGGCTCTGTCGATCGCCGCGGAGCCCGGCCCCAGAGCCCGAGCGCCATGGCTACGCCCAACGCCGTCCAGTACATGAACCCATCGGGCGCGTTGAGAGTCAGGTTGGCGCCGACGAGGAACCACAACAGGCCGAACATCACCAGGCCGCGACCGTTGCGGAGCTGGTACGCCCGCAAGAGCAGCAGGACGTGGAGCCCCAGGAACGACGCGAGGCCGACCACCCCGAACTCGTAGAGGATCTGCAGGAAGGCGTTGTGGGTGGAGGTCAGAGAACCGAATGCCCGCTGTACCACCAGCTCGCTGCTGCCGAACCCGTGACCGACGGCGATCGTGTACGGGTCGCTCTGGACGAAGTCGTCGATCAGCGCTTCCCAGATCGGTAGGCGCCGGTTGCCGGTCTCGGTGTCGTCCAGCGCGAAGCGCGCCATGAGGTGATCGCTGCCAGGAAGCAGCAGCGCGCCCGCGCCGATGGCGGCTACGGCGAACACCACGCCAAGGCTCCGCCGATCCAGGATCAGCGCGCGTACGACGACGGCCGCCGTGGCGAGGATCAGAGCGAGCGCTATCCCGCGTGAGGCGAGCAGCATCAAGGCGTACAGCATCGCGCCCAGGGGCAGGAGCAGCACCAGGAGGCGACTGCGGCGCCCCGGGGTAGCGATGGCGTCAGCGGCTGCCGCGAGCGCCACGATGACGCCGAAGCCTATGAAGAACGACACGACGTTCTGGTCGACGGCTATGTCGCCGCGGTAGCGGAAACCGGCCTGGATGGAGGTTGCTATCACCCAAACGGCGATCGTCGTGCCCGTGGCGACAGTGGCCAGCATCACCGGCCGTATCCCGCGCCAGGAGCGGAACTGGAGCATCACCACGAGGCCGATCACGTACGCGAAGACCCGCTGGATCACCTCGAAGCCGATGGGCTCCGTGAAGCCCACGAACGACACCAGCACTACCGCTAGGAACACCACGTATGTCCCCAAGACGCCCGCCTGGATGCGGATCCCAGTGCGCAGCAAGGAAACCGCGGCGCTGACGAAGAACGCCGCGTAGAACGGGTAGAAGAACCCCTGCAAGGTGAGCGCCGCGAAGACCGTCTCGTAAAGGCAGAAGCTCACCCAGAAGACGGCGACCACCATCTCCGACTTGACGCCGCTGCGGATGAAGCCGTAGAGAAGCAACGGAGCCGCCAGCACGCCAAGCGCCAACTCGATCGACGCGACCGCCGCTGCCCCGAACGCTACGCCGATCGCCGCCCCCAGGAGCCACGGGTGGTCGACCGCCGGTGAGCGCAGTGCAGCCCGCGTCATCGGCACGGCCTTCGGCACGTCATGGCAACCCCCACACCAGGCGGGCCTCACGCAGCGAGTTCGCTGAGAGTGCGAAGCGCGCCAGGTGCGCGGCGACGCCGATGAGGTCACCCGCTCCCTTGGCGTGCTTCGCCTCGCTGAGGTGGTAGTAGGCCATCATCGAGCGACGCCTGCGTCGGTCCGCTCCGAAGTGCTTCTGGGCGAACTGGAGTTGCGCCGTGCGCATGCGGTCGCGATGCCTGTGCAGCTGGGCGTCGTGGAGACGATAGTAGCCGCAGAGTCCTGGGGTGTACGAGAACGAGGTGTGCTGCACGCAGCGGTACCAGTAGTCCCACTCCTCGGCGGCGAGCATTGTGGCGTCGAACCCGCCCACGGTATCCGCCAGCCGCCGCCGCAGTAGCGGCACGAACGGAGCGAACCAGGGACGGTAGACGAGAAGCTCGGGCATCGGAACCGGCGGCAAGCCGCGCTTCACCTCGTGGACGGCTCCGGACGCCTCCTCGACCTCGCGGTAGTCGGAGTACGTGAGATCGACGTCGGGCTGCGCCTCGAGGCTGGCGACCTGGCGCTCGAGCTTCTCGGGGACAAGCCAATCGTCAGCGTCGAGAAGCGCAACGTAATCACCGCGCATGTTCGCCAGCCCGACGTTGCGGGCGGCCGACGGCCCTCTGTTGGGCCCGTGGAAGGCCCTGACCCTGGGGTCCCCCTCAGCGAGTTCGTCGAGCAGCCGGCCGGAAGCGTCGGTGGAGCCGTCGTCGACGGCGAGCAGCTCGACGTTGGAGTGGTGCTGTTCGAGGACGCTCTGGACCGCCCGCGCGAGGTACGCTTCGGCGTTGTAGACGGGCATGATCACGCTGACGAGAGGTTCGCCGCTCACTTCTCTCCTCCTCCGCCGGGCACGCCACGCAGGCTTCTCCAGGCGGCGGCCAAGCCGAACATCAGTTGCGCGTACAACAAGCCGAGCGCGGCCATGCCCAGAGCGCCCACCGCGTACGTCGTCAGGTCGAACGTGACGCGCGAGCCTACCCATGACGCTATCACCACCACGCATGTTCCTGCTGCGAACAGGAGCAGGTTCCTCTTGGAGACGGAGAAGCGGAACACGAAGAAGTAGTACCCGCCCGTCAGCAGGAGGTGCACCACCGTTGCGATCGCATGACCCGCGGCGACACCGACGACGCCCGCAGTAGGTAGCAGCAACAGAGCGGCTGCCACCCGGGTGCCCAGGTAGACGAGCTCCAGGACGAGCCAGGCGCCGACCCGGTGCATGGCGAGTAGAGGTGCACCGACGACCCATATGGCCACGTGGACGAAGTCGGCCGATAGTAGCCACGGGAGCACGCGTTGCGCTTCGTAGAACTCCGCGGAGTAGAGCACGTACAGCGCTGGGCCGGAGAGCAGACCCAGCATGCCGAGCGCCAGGGCCGCCACGGGGAGCACCACCGCCAGCAGCTGGTTCGCGGTCTCGACCACGTGCTCGCGGGTGGTGTCCTGGCTGAGCGAGGCGATGGCGTAGCTACCGACGCTACCGAGCACGATCGCCTTGACCTGGTGCGTGATGGAGAGCGCTGCCTGGTAGATGCCGTTCTGGCTCAAGTCGGTGGTGCGGATCAGGGTCGAACGCACGATCACGTCGCTCAACTGCAGAGTGAAGCCGGCTATCAAGGACGCGCCTCCGAAGGCGGCGAGCGTTCGCAGCACCCGAGCGTCGAAGGTGAGGGCCCATGGGCGATAGCCGAGCGCACGGCAGCGGCGGTCCAGGAACAGCATGATCGTCAGGGTGATCAGGGTCAACTGGACTGCGGCGCCTGCGAGCCCGAACCACCAGACCACCGGTACGGTGACGGCGGTGCCGAGCGCCAGCGCTACGCTGCGGCCAGCGGTCATCCCCCTGATGTCCAGTAGAGCCGTCAGGAACGCAACGCGGTGCTGAACCGCAGCTTCGAGCGGCACTAACAGGAGGAGGATGGAGAGCGCCAGCACGATGCGTGCATCGGCGCTGAGCCCGACGAGCTCGAGCAGTCCCGGTCCGCCTAGGAGCGTCACCGCCAGCGCTGCCACCAGTAGGGCGGCCAGCAGCACGTTCACCGAGTTCGCTTGGGCCAGCAGGCGCTGACGCTCTTCGTGGCTCCTGGCCGCAGCCACGTTGCGGTTGAGGCTCATGCCCAGTCCGAAGGCCGCTATCGTGCTCGCTGTCAGCACGATGAGAGTGAGCTGCATGAACTCACCGAAGCCGTCCGGTCCCAGTCTCAGGGCCAGGACCTTGTTGCGCACTATCGCGGTCGCCGCGATGACGAGCTGCATCCCGCCGAGCCGAAGCAGGTTGACGAGGATGGTCCGCATCGCGCGACCTCGACCCTTCCCCTCCCGAGCGGCTCACCGAGCGTCGGTCGCCAAGGTGGCGTTCGGGTGACGACCCAGCCTACGCCCGCTCGAGGGCGCCTGGGCGTGACCTGCGACCAGCCCGTGTCCGTCTCATGACGGCGGCGCCGCCCGAGACCGGTTGGTGGTGGGTGCGGTTTGGGGCGGCGGTGGTTGCGTGGGTTGGTGGGGTTAGTGGTTGGTGCTGGCGTACGCGGTTTGCTGGGTGGGTTGTGAGTAGGTGGTGATGCTGGCGATGGTTTGACCGTATGGGA
>SKSV01000223.1 GCA_007122815.1 Trueperaceae bacterium
CTAACGACGTAAGCATGGTAGCAAGGTTGGCTAGCGTCGCAGCGTCTCGGCGGATACCGGAGGAGGGTATTCTGCTGAACTGATGGCGGCTCTCGACCGAGCTCTCGCGCACCCGGCGAGTTCGTTCGTTTGCGGCGTTTGCCACGGCCCCCGACGCGCTCGACGTGGTAGCTTCGAGCCGGAAGAGCGTGGCAGCGAGCGCCGCCGGTCCCGGTCGGGTTGGGAGGCCCACGGGAAACGAGCGCTCGGCGGGAGGGGGGCAGGCCGGCCGGAACGGCCTCGCCCACTCGCGTGGCGGCCCCGACGCGGGATCATGGAAGAGGCTCACCCGACGACTACAGCGAACGACGAAGGCCGCCTCAAGGCGCTCCGGGAGCGCGTGCTGTCGGGCTTCCCCGAAGACGACGGCGCCGAGCTCGTCGAGCTGCTCAGATCGGTCTTCGCAGGCGAGAGCTTCAGCGTCAGCGACCTCAGGCGCGTGGGCCAGCCTGTCGTGTACGTCAGCGACGGCTTCCTCGCGCTGACGGGTTTCAGGCGCGAGGAAGCCCTGGGGAGGGACCTCGGTTTCCTCATGCGCGACGACACCGATCAGGAGGAGGTGCGCGTCGTACGGGACGCAGTGCGCGACGGACGCGCCGCTACCGCGTTGGTGCGCTGCTACAGGCGCGACGGAAGCCTCTTCTGGAACGAGCAGCGCCACTACCCCATCAAGGACTCCCGTGACCGCGTGGGCCATCTCGTGGTCGTCCAACGCGACGTCAGCGACCTCGTCCATGCCCGCAGCGCCAACGAAGTCGCGCGCCAACTAGCCTCCAGTCTTGGTGGCGACGGGGCGTTCTTCAGTTACGGCGCCATCCTCGACGCCGCCGGCAACGCGCGCATCAGCTGGACCCACGACGGCGTCGCTTCGGTGCTAGGGCGCTCACCCGCCGAGGTCCAGGGCAAGGACCTCGCCGACCTGATATCACCCGAGGACCGTGACGCGGTGCGGGAGCGCCTGCGGGCGCTCCGCTCCGAGGGCGGTTCGCGCCGTGACCGGTACAGGATGCTGGCCGAGGGCGGGAGGGTCCGTTGGGTGGAGGACTTCGCGGCGGTGTCGTGGCGCTCCACGGAAGCCGACCTCGTAGCGGTGCACGGCGTGGTCCGCGACGTCACCGCCGAGCGGCTCAGGCGCCTCGAGATAGGCGACGTCGACGCGTTGACTGGACTACCCAGCGAACGGGTCCTCGACGATCGCCTCGACCAGGCCGTGCGACAATCTCGCCGTTACGGCGGCGTCGCTGGTCTCGTGCTGCTCGAGCTCGACAACTTCGACTTCGTGCACCGCACCCTGAACCCTCGCCGTGGCGAGCGCTTCATGCGTGAAGCGACCAGGCGGCTGCAGCGCGCCTTGAGGCGCTCCGACACGCTCGCCTTGGTGCGGCCGGGTTGCTTCGGAGTGGTGCTACCGGACCTCAACGACACCGGAGCGGTTGTCCCGGTGGTCGAGAAGCTCCTCGCCTGGGTAGCTCGACCGTTCCAGGACGGGACCCTGCGGGTGGAGCTCGCGGCCAGCGCCGGGGTCGCGGTTGCTCCGGCGGACGGCCGCCGTACCGAGGTGTTGCGGGAGCGCGCCGAGTCCGCTCTGCAGCGCGCCCGCGCAGCGGGAGGGTCGCGCTTCGCCTTCGCCGATGCGGAACTCGGCAAGGCCGCGGAGGAGCGCCTGACCCTCGAGCACGACCTGCGCCGCGCCTTCGCCGAGGACCAACTCGTGCTCCACTACCAGCCGCGCGTGCACCTCAGGGACGGCCGCGAGTGCGGGGTTGAGGCGCTGGTCCGCTGGCGTCACCCCGAACGCGGGCTGCTCCTCCCCGGCGAGTTCCTGCCTGGGTTGTACCGAGCACGCCTGGGCGATGCCCTCTTCGAGTGGGTCCTGGAGAACGCCGTTGCTCAGGCGTCAGCTTGGAGCGAGCGTGGCACGCGGCGTCGTGTGTCGGTCAACGTCGGACCGGGGCTTCTCGAGCGCACGGACTTCGCTCAGGTGGTGCAGACCACCCTCGAGCGCTGGCACCTACACCCCGGCCTGCTCGAGCTCGAGCTCAGGTCCGAGTTCGAGCTCAGAGACGACGCGGGCGTGCAGGCACTGGACCGCGGTCGTGACCAGCTCGGTGCCGTGCGGCGGCTCGGCGTCGGAGTCGCACTGGACGACTTCGGAGCGGTCGCCACGAGCTTCACGCAGCTACGCCGCCTGCCGGTCGACGCCCTGAAGATCGACCGTTCCTTCGTCGCGCGCGTCGGTGACAGCGCCGAGCGCGGCGACGTCGAGCTCGTGCGCGCCATGGTGACGATCGGTCACGGTCTCGGGCTGACCGTCGTGGCCGAGGGCATCGAGACCCCGAAGCAGCGCGAGCGCGTATGCTCCATGGCGGTGACCGAGGGGCAGGGTTACCTCTTCAGCCATGCCGTCCCGAGCGAGCTTGTCGGGATCTCCCCGACGGCCACCGAGTAGGCTGCGAGTTCACCTACGTGGGGCGCGCGAGCTCGGCCCCGCGGAACGCGAACCCAAGTGAGCAGCCACTTCAGTCTAGGAGCCTTGCATGCAAGAACGAACGAACCCGCTGTGCTCGCGAGCCGAGCGCATCGCCTTCGCCGACGTCACCCCCGAGGACGTCGAGAGCGGCGTCGCCGACGCCGTCAGTGAGGCCGAGAACGCCTTCGAGGAGCTGCTCGCGGGGCCCGGGCAAACCTCCGAGCGAACGTACTCCAACACCCTGGATCCCCTGGACGACCTCGTGGACCGCGTGCAGCGCGTCTACGGCTACGCGTACCACCTGACGACCGTGCGTTCCACGCCCGCGCTGCGAGACGCCTTCGCGCGCGTGCAGCCACGCTACGCGCGCTTCATGGCCGAACTCAGCAGCCACTCCGGGCTCTACCGAGCCCTCAGGGAGGTCGCCGACGGCCCAGAGGTGGCCCGCCTCGATCCCACCAGACGTCGCCACCTCGACAAGACCCTGCGCGAGCTGCGCCGCTCAGGCGCTGCCCTGGACGCAGCTGAGCGCGACCGCGTCACCGAGCTACGGGTGGAGCTCGCCCAGCTCGCGACGCGCTTCAGCGAGAACGTGCTAGACGCCACCCAGGCCTATCACTTGGACCTCGACGACGAGGAGACCCTAGCAGGGCTCCCGGCGTCGGTGGTGGCGCGAGCCCGCGCCGAAGCGCGAGGGGCTGGACGTGAGGGTTGGCGCTTCACGCTTCACGCCCCCTCGATCATGCCGGTGCTACGGCACAGCCGCAGGCGCGGGCTGCGCGAGACGCTGTGGCGGGCCTACACCCAGCGGGCCGACGGGGGAGAGCACGACAACCGGCAGCTGGTGGGACGCATCCTCTCGCGGCGTCGCGAACTGGCCCAGCTCCTGGGTTACGCCGACTTCGCAGAGTACGTGCTCGAGGAGCGTATGGTCGGCAAGGTCGAGAAAGCGCGCGGCTTCCTCGGCACCCTCGAGGAGCGCACCCGCCCGTACTTCGAGCGCGAGATCGAGGACCTGAAGGGTTTCGCGCGCGCCGAGCTGGAGCTCGACCAACTGGAGCCCTGGGACGTGCGCTTCGCCTTCGAGCGGTTGCGAGAGAGCCGCTTCGACTTCGACGAAGAGGCCCTGCGGCCCTACTTCCCACTACCCCTCGTCGAAGAGGGGATCTTCGACCTCGCAAGCGAGCTCTTCGGCCTGCGCTTCCGAGAGGTCAGCGCCCCTGAGAGATGGCACGAGGACGTGCGTTGCTACGAGATCATCGACGAATCGGGCCGCCAGATCGGCAGCTTCTACACCGACTGGTACCCGCGCGAGGGCAAGCGCGGCGGCGCCTGGATGAACGAGTTGGTGAACGGGGGGCCGCGGCCCGACGGCAGCTTCGACCCGCACGTCGGGGTGGTTTGCGGGAACCTCACGCCCGGTGATGACGGCAGCCCCGCGCTGCTGGACTTCACCGAGGTGCAAACGCTCTTCCACGAGTTCGGGCACCTGCTTCACCAGATGCTCACCAACGTCGAGGTACGCGCTCGCGGCCAAGGAGCGGTGGCTTGGGACTTCATCGAGGTCCCTTCGCAGCTCCTCGAGAACTGGACGTACGAGCCCGAGGCGCTCTCCCGCTTCGCGCGGCGCGTCGACACCGGCGAGGTGATCCCAGCGCAACTCGTGGAGAAGCTAGCGTGCTCCCGTCACTTCATGGAGGCCTGGGCGCAGATGCGCCAGCTGTCGTTCGCTGACCTGGATCTGGCGCTGCACGTCGATTACCTGCCAGGTGGCGGCGAGGACCCGCAGAGCTTCGCTCAGGAGCGTATGGCCCGCTTCGACCTCGCTCCACACTTCGTCTCGAAGGGCTTCCTCTGCAGCTTCTCGCACATCATGGCCGGTTCGTACGCGGCGGGTTACTACTCGTACAAGTGGAGCGAGGCGCTCGAGGCCGACGCCTTCACGCGCTTCCGCCAGGCTGGACTGTTCGACCGCGCCACGGGCCGCGAGCTGGTGGAGAGGGTACTCGCGTGCGGCGACTCCGCCGACCCGGCAGAGCTCTTCGCATCGTTCATGGGGCGCGAACTCCGGGTCGACGCGCTGATCGAGAGGAACCTAGGGCCGGCACCGGCGGCGGCGGGCTGACGAGCCCCCAGCTGCTAGGGAGCTCCAGACCTTCAGCCGCACCACGGAGGCGCTACTCCCTCGGCCGGTGAGGCCGGGCACGCCTCCAGCGCGGCTGCTATCAGGGCGCCCGCGGCGGCGTAGTCAGCCACGCCCGCACTGACCCCTTGGCTCCTCAGGTACGCGTCGTAGACGGTCGTCACGGCTCTAGCCACGAGCGGGCGCCGCCAGCGCCGCACGGCCTCGCGAAGCGCCTCCTGGTCGGCATGCGCCGCAGCGGGCAACCCCGCCAGCAGCGCCTCGAGCGCGGCGCGCTCGGCGCTCGACTCTGAGAGCAGGGGCCGCAGCGAGGAGCCGACCAGCGACACCGAGTGCAGCGCGGTGGCGTAGCGCACCCAAGGATGGTCGCAGGACAAACCCGCGAGCATCGCCAGCGCGTCCGTGTCAGCCTCACGCGCCCAGCCTGCGGCGTGGGTCAGCTCGTGGATCCCCGTCGCGAGGCGCGCTGCGCTCGGGAGCGAGCCGTCCACGTGGGGCTCCAGCAGCCAGGGCAGAGCGATGCCGGTGTAACCCCCGCGCAGCAGGCTGCCCGGGGGCAGCGACCGCACCCGGTTCGGCACCGCTACCGGGCGCCCCGTCACGTACGAGTCGGCTTCGCGCACGCAACGAGCGGCGGCCGCGAGCGCCTCGTCCAGCGCCGCGGGCTCGGCCCACTCTGCCAAAGCGGCGTGCGGAGCGTCGGCCTCCACGCGCTCGGCCAGGCCCTGCAGCGCGGAACTCAAGACCCGTACCTCCGCGCCGCCGGGCGCCAAGTCCAGCTTATCCGCGAGCTCCGCGCGGCGGTAAGCGGCGCCCCACGCGGGTACGAACGAGAGCGCCAGGAGCGCCGCCAAGCCGAAGAGCGCCAGGAGAGCGCGACGCCAGCGTGGAGGCCGCCAGAGCGCCCACACTAGCAGGCACATGCTGATCCCCAGCAGCAGGCTGAGCGTCAGGGAGAAAGGCACGGCTGCCTGGGCGCGGGCGGTCAGCGCCGGCCAGATCGGCCACGGCCCAGCGAACCAGCGGCTCTCGAGCCAAGCGGGTGACGCCAGCAAGAGCAGCGCGTTAAGCGCGACGAGAAGCGCGAGCGTCAGAGCGATGGCGATGGCGGAGCGTCGTCCCACTCAGGTAGCTTAGCGGCGCTGCCGCCTGCGCCTACGTGCGTGGCGCTGCCAGCCCTCGCTGCGCTCCAGCGCCTCGCGACGCGCCACCCACCAGCCGTCACCGAACGCTTCGAAAGGACCCCCGTCGAGCACATCGCGGCTGGCTACCTGGACCGCCTCTACGGGCAGGAGGTAGACGGCCAGGCGCGCCGCGCCGTGGCAGAGCGCTCGCCAAGCCCACGGGAGCGTGCTGCGCTCCGGCTCTCCCTCCCCAGGGGCCATCGGCACGAGGTGAGCGACCTCGCCCACGCGACGCACGCGCAGTCCCGGCCCTCCCTCGAGGCGCACCGTGAGTCCCTCACCCTCGCGGTCGGCCAGCACCGGCACCCCCGACTCCCGGACCTGGAATCGGGGTGCGGGCGGTCGCGCACTCGCCTCCCAGGCCTCGAGCAGCGCGGACTCCGCGGCCTGGCGTCGGGCCCGCCACCTCTCTCGAGCCCGCCCGCTCACCCTCGTCGGGTCGAGCAACGCCTGCTCGGCAGCGGCTCGCTCGGCATCCAGGACTTCGAGGGCCTCGGGAGCGCTGGGGTGAGCCACCTCCCCCTGAGCCTCGCGCGATGCGAGCGCTTCGCTCAGGCGGGTCGCGTCCTCCTCGAGCCTCCTCGCACCACGCCGATAGCCGTCCAGACCACCCCGGTAAGGGACTAGCGCGTTACCCTCCAACGCCCACACCTCTGCGCCCAACGCCCGCAGCAACGCCTCATCATGGGTGACCAGCACGATCGTCGCTGGTGAGTCCCGTAGCCGCTCTTCGAGCGCTTCGATGGCCGGCAGGTCGAGGCCGTTCGTGGGCTCGTCCAGCACCAAGACGTCGGCTTCGCGGACCTCCAGGAGCGCCAGCGCCGCACGTGCCCTCTCGCCTCCCGAGAGCGATTCGGCCGGGCGGTCCCAAGCGTCCGGAGGAACGCCAGCCGCCGCCAAGGCTCCCGCCGCGCGCGCCGGCGACGCCCACGCCTCGAGCGCGGCCCGAGCGCTGGAGTGCGGGTCGAGCCCACGCTCTTCCTGATCGAGGTAGAGGAGACTGGTGCCGTCGCGCCACTCCAGCGCGGAGCGTGGGTCGTCGCTCTCGCGCGCCCCGGCTATCAGTGCCAGCAGCGTGCTCTTGCCCGACCCCGAACGACCGAGCACAGCCACTCGCTGAGCCGCCCTGAGCTCGAGGCCGACGTCGTCGAAGACACCCTCTGCGCGCAGGTGGCTGGCGCGCAACACCGCACCGGAGCGACCCGCGCGGGCCGCTGCAGGCGCCCTCTCAGCTCGCTCTTGGCGCCTCGCGGGGCGCGGCCGGCCGCTCGGGAGGGTTGCCTGCGTCTCGAGCGCGGCCCGCTCGCGCTCGGCACGGCGCTTGCGAGCTTGGGCGCCGCGGTGACCGAAGGTCGCCAGCTCGGCCGCCAACCGCTCGAGTTCCTCCAGGCGCTTCGTCCTCACCTTCTGCCGGCGCCGCTCGCCCCGCGCCTCCCCCTCCTCCAGGCTCGTCACCTGAGAGTAGGAGCCGCGCCGAAGGCGCAGATGCCCCGCTTCGATGCGTGCCACGTGCGTGCAGACCCGGTCTAGCAACCCGCGGTCGTGGGAAGCGATGACGACCGCGCCGCTCTGCGCCGCGATCCGCTCCGCCAGCCAAGAGCGCCCCTCCAGGTCCAGGTGATCGCTGGGCTCGTCGAGCAGCAGGACGTCCGCCTCTGCGCAGAGGGCGCCCA
>SKSV01000384.1 GCA_007122815.1 Trueperaceae bacterium
GCAACCGCCGCCGAGGCCGGGCGTCACCGGAGCAGCGCTTGACCGCAGCTTGACACGGCCGCAACGAGAGCCGAACCCCCCGCGTCTATCCTAGCTACGAGGTGATGCTCATGGTTATGACGCCAGGTTGGATGGGATGGGGGGGTATCCTAGGCATGCTGCTCTGGTTGCTGCTGCTGGTGCTGGTGGTGGTGGCTGCCATCGCGCTCGCCCGTGCCCTCTTGCCGAGCTCGGGTGAACCCTCGCGCGGCGACCAGTCCCTCGAGACGCTGCGCGAGCGCTTCGCGCGCGGCGAGATAGATGACGAGGAGTACGCGCGTCGGCGCGCCACGCTTGAGAACCGACACCAAGGAGTCAAGACATGACCGATACCCTCAGAAGACCAACCCTAGCTCTAGTGCTCGTCATCGGGCTGGCGCTCGTGGCCTTGGCCCTAGCACAAGGCGGCATGCGACACGGAGCCCCCGACTCGCGTGCGGCGCCTGGCGCCATGCACGGTGGCCCGGGGATGCAAGGCATCGTCGACGAGGCCGGCTTCCTCACGCACATGATCCCGCACCATCAGGAGGCCGTCGACAGCGCCTCGCACCTCCTGACTCTCACGGAGCGCCCAGAGCTGCGGACGCTGCTCCAGGAGATCGTCGCGAGCCAGAGCGCGGAGATAGAGCAGATGCGCTCGTGGCTGGATCGTTGGCATCCCGGGACCGAGCCGAGCGAGGCCTACGTGCCGATGATGCGTGACCTCTCGGGAGAGAGCGTGGAGGTCCAGGAGCAGGCGTTCCTGGAGGACATGTTGATGCATCACATGATGGCGGTCCGGGACGCGCGCATGCTCCTGGCGCAGGGGCTGGCCGAGAACCAGGAGGTCGCTGACCTGGCCCGCAGCATCGTCAGCGAGCAGACTCGCGAGATGCTTCTCATGCAGGGTTGGCTGGCCGAGTGGTTCGACGTGCCGGCAATGGGTGCGATGGGGCCCGGGCGAGCGAACGGCATGGGCATGATGGCCGGCGCCGGGACCGGCCGGATGGGTATGAACGCGACCGGCATGGGTGCGACCGGCATGCACGGAACCGGCATGGGTGCGACCGGCATGCACGCGACCGGCATGGGTGCGATGCGCGGCCGCGCCGCAGCGGAGGCCTTCGACACCAGCGTCGTCCGCGCGCTGGCGGACGCCTTCCTGGCGGGAGCCGGCGGGGGTGGAGAGGTGACCGACGTGGTGGGTCCGCAGGTCACGTACAGGGTCACGTTCGTGCGCGGGGAGGAAGCGGGTGTGCTGCTCGTGGACGCGCGCACGGGTGAGGTTCAGCTGGAGAGCGAACGCTGAAGGTCTGCAAGGCGACCGAACCAGCGTTGCTCTCTGAGCTAGCCTGCCGCATGCTTCGATCCAGACCCTTGGAGGCGCTGCCGAGCGCGAGCCTGATCGCGGTCATGCTCGCGCTCGGCGTGCTCGCCCACGCCGAGCCGCTGATGGCTCAGCCGCTCGAACCGCTCGTAACGCATCCGATCGAGGTCAGCGACCTGACCTCCAGCTCCGCTACGCTTCACGTGACCACGGATGTCGACCTCGCCTGCGTGGTGGTGTTCGGCCAGGACGAGGGCTTCGGCTACCTGGCGCTCGACCTGGACATGGGCGGCGCCGCCCACCGCGATCACGAGGTGGTGATGCGAGGCCTGGAGCCCGACACCACGTACGTGTTCCGGATGCAGGGCTCGGCACCTGACGGGACCTTCTACGCCAGCGAGGTGTACACCTTCGCTACACCCGCGGCCGACGCCGACCAAGACCGAGGGTGGCGCAACGTGGCCACCGAGGCCGCGGGCGCCCGCGTGGTGGATGTCAGCAGCGAGTTCGGACCTGCCTTCAGCGCCGAACACGCCATCGACGGCGATCCGAGCAGCGAGTGGTCCTCGCGCGGCGACGGCGACGACGCACTTCTCACGATCGAGCTCCCGGAGACGGTCGCCTTCGTGGGGTTCGGAGCGTGGTCCCGCACCATGGGCAGCAGCGCCGAGATCGTTCGCTTCGAGGTCGAGACCGACGCTGGCGAGGTGTTCGGGCCCTTCGAGCTGCCCTCCGCACGGGAGAGCTTCTCGTTCGAGGCTCGCGGCGAGGCCCGGCGCTTCACCCTACGGGTGGTCGAGTCTAGCGGCGGCAACACCGGCCTGATCGAGTTCGCCGTGTTCGTGGAGGACGGCGGCTAGGCCTCCGGGAACGCAGCTAGGCTCACCCCACATCCGGTAGCGATGAGTTGAGCTTGACCCCTCGAGATTGCGGAGTGGCTCCGTGACGACCGTCTCTCACGCCCTCATCGCCGCTGCGGTGGGCACCGCGGCGAAGGCTCCCAAGCGCCTCGTAGTCGCCGCAGCGCTCGGCGGTGGCGTGCCTGACCTGCCGCTGGCGCTCCTGACGGGCTGGACCATGCTGCGCACGCCGTCGCTAGAGGCAGCCCACGACCACATGCACTGGGCGTTCGAGCACGACCGCCTCTGGATAGTGGCGCACAACGTCCCGCACAGCTTGGTGGTGTTAGGGGTCGTGGCCCTGCTCGGAGGAGGCCTCTGGAGCCGGGGGCGCGCCGGTGGCGTCCATCAGTTGACATGTCGCGGCGCATGGCTGCTCTGGTTCTCGCTAGGGGCAACGCTGCACACGCTCGTCGACATCGCAACTCACGTCGACGACGGGCCCCGCTTCCTGTTCCCCCTGTCGTCCCTGGTGCAGCTAACCGGTCCGGTCAGCTACTGGGACCCAGCACACGGAGGGGCCGTGTTCAGGTGGCTCGAGGTCGCTTTGGGCGTGCTGTTGGCCGCCTACCTTGGCTGGACGTGGTGGCGGTGTCGAGTGCCGGGGCGTGGTTGGCACTGCCGCGATAGACTGGTGGCGTGAACCCACCCCAAGTGGGGGGCCGCCCGGCGCACGAGGCGCGCTTGCGCGGGCCGGACGGAGGAGGAGAGTATGACCCACCTAGAGGTGAAAGGCATGTCTTGCGATCACTGCTCGGCTGCGGTGAAGCGCGCCCTGGAAGCAGTCCCGGGAGTCGAGAGCGCGACCGTCGACCTAGGCGCAGGTAGCGCCAGCGTGGCCGGCTCGGCGCCCCTCGAAGCCCTCCTCGAAGCCGTCTCCGAAGAGGGCTACACCGCCACACCGGCATCGTGACCCCGCCCACGAGTGGGTCCCGAGCGGCCAAGGCCGCCCAGGCTCCGAACGCGCGCGAGGTGGCCTACGAGAGCGGAAGCGGCGTGGCAGCCGGACTCGCGGAGCACTCGGCATGCCTCCGGCTCGACTCAGAGGTACGCGCGGACTCCGCTCGTCGGCTCAGGAGCGTGCGCGGTCACGTCGAAGGTGTCCTGCGCATGCTCGAGGACCCCAACGTCTACTGTGTCGACGTGCTGAAGCAGGTCAGCGCGGTCCAAGGCGCACTTCGCAAGGTGAGCGACGGCGTACTCCGCGCTCACGTGCGTGATCACGTCGCCACCGCGGCCGCGCGCGGCGACACCGAACACCTCGTCGACGAGCTCATGGAAGCGCTCAAGTACAAGGCTTGAGCCGCCGCGCGCTCGCACTCCCGGATGCCGGACCGAGCAAAGCTCGGTGAGGAACTGAGCATGGCCGACACGACAACAGGACCGCCGCACGCTGACGACACCCTCCGAGTGAGCGTGCGAGGCATGACTTGCGCAGCCTGCTCCGCACGCGTGGAACGCACTCTCACGCGCACCGAAGGCGTGAGCGAAGCGAACGTGAACCTAGCCACCGAGCAGGCCACCGTGCGCTTCGATCCCGAACGAACGGCCGCCGAGGAGCTGCTCGGAGCCATCCGCCGGGCGGGTTACGAACCGGTAGTCGAGGCGAGCGAACTGAGCGTGACCGGGATGACCTGTGCTGCCTGCTCCGCACGGGTCCAGCGCGCGCTCCGGCGCCTCGACGGCGTGCTGGAGGCCGACGTGAACCTGGCCACCGAGCGCGCCAGCGTTCGTCACCTGCCCGACGCGGCTCCCCTGAAGCGCCTGATCGAGGTCATAAGGGAGGCCGGCTACGACGTTCTGGAAGGGGCAGAGCGCGAGGACAGGAGCGAGGCCGAGAGGGCGCGCAAGGACGCCGAGCTCGGCGAACTGCGGCGCTCGCTGTTCATCGCGGCGGTTCTGACGGTGCCGATCTTCGCGCTCGACATGGGCGCGATGATGATCCCCCCGATCGCGGGCTGGCTCCACTCCTTGCTGCCGATGGAGACCTTGGCCTTCGGCTTCTTCGTGCTCGCTAGCGGCGTCCAGTTCGGTCCCGGCTTGCGCTTCTACCAGAAGGGCTGGCCGGCGCTGAGGCGCCTGGCGCCCGACATGAACTCGCTCGTGATGATCGGCACCAGTGCCGCGTACGGCTACTCGGTCGTTGCCACCTTCACTCCGTGGGTGCTGCCCGCAGGCACCGCACACGTCTACTTCGAGGCCTCTGCCGTTATCGTCACGCTCATCCTCCTAGGAAGGTACCTGGAGGCCATGGCCAGAGGGCGGACGGGCAACGCCATCCGCGCTCTGATGTCGCTCCAATCGCGCACGGCGCGCATCGTGCGCAGCGGCCAGGAGCTCGAGGTCGACGTCGGCGAGGTCCGGCACGGCGACGAGGTGCTCGTGCGCCCTGGTGAGCGGCTACCCGTCGACGGCGTAGTGACCGCTGGCGAGTCCTACGTAGACGAGTCGATGATCACCGGAGAACCGATCCCCGTCGCGAAGCGCAGCGGAGACGGAGTGGTCGGCGGCACCATCAACACCACCGGGGCGCTGCGCTTCGAGGCGACGAAGGTCGGGTCGGAGACCGTGCTGGCACAGATCATCGCGATGGTCGAAGCCGCGCAAGGAGCCAAGCTGCCCATCCAGGCCCTCGTCGACCGCGTGGTCCTGTACTTCGTGCCGAGCGTACTAGCCCTCGCAACCATAACGTTCGCGGTGTGGATGGTCTTCGGTCCCGAGCCGGCGCTGACGCTGGCGTTGGTGAACACCGTGGCCGTGCTCATCATCGCCTGCCCCTGCGCAATGGGACTGGCGACACCCACCTCGATCATGGTGGGTACCGGCAAGGCGGCCGAGACGGGCGTGCTCTTCCGGAACGGCAGCGCCCTGCAGGGCGTCGGCAACGCCAAGGTAGTGGCTTTCGACAAGACGGGCACGCTGACCAAGGGCAAACCCGAGCTGACCGACGTCCACGTGGTTCCAGGCGAAGACGAGACGCACGTGCTGACGCTGGTGGCCGCGGTGGAGCGAGACTCCGAGCACCCGGTGGCCGGTGCCATCAGCCAGGCGGCCAGAACGCGTGGGCTGGCGCTGCCGAGCTCGAGCGGCTTCGAGGCCGTGCCCGGCTTCGGGGTCAGCGCCCTGATCGACGGCGAGCACGTCTCGGTGGGCGCCGAGCGCTTCATGAGCAGGCTCGGCGTCGACACGAGCTCTCTGCGCACGGCGGCGGGCGAGCTCGCCGAAGCCGGCAAGACCACCATGTACGTGGCGGCCGCCGGTCGCGCGCTCGGTCTGGTCGCCGTGTCCGACCCGCTCAAGCCCTCGACGCCAGCCGCGATAGCGTCGCTGCGCTCTCTCGGCCTGCGCGTCGCCATGGTCACCGGCGACGACGAGCGTACGGCACGCGCCATCGCGACACGCCTGGGCATCGACGAGGTTCTCGCCGAGGTCCTCCCCGACGGCAAGGTCGAAGCGGTGCAGGAACTCCAATCAGACGGCACGAAGGTCGCCTTCGTGGGCGACGGGATCAACGACGCTCCCGCGCTCGCTCAAGCCGACGTCGGGCTGGCGATCGGCACGGGCACGGACGTCGCCATCGAAGCCGCCGACGTCGTGCTGATGTCGGGTGACCTGCGCAACGTCGTGAACGCCATCGCCTTGTCGAAGGCGACGCTGCGCAACATCAAGCAGAACCTCTTCTGGGCGTTCGCCTACAACACCATCCTCATCCCGGTGGCTGCAGGCGTCCTCTACCCCTTCATCGGACTGCTGCTCTCGCCGATGCTGGCAGCCGGCGCCATGGGACTCTCCAGCGTCTTCGTGCTGACCAACGCCCTCAGGCTCAGGCGCTTCCGGCCGCCACTGGCGGCCGACGTAGGCCAACGGCGTGAGCCCGAGGCGGCGGACACGAGCGGCGCGGCTGCGGTGGCCGCATGAGGGCGCTCGAGCTCCTCCGGGAAGCGTCGAGAGACGTCGTGTGGCGCAGCCTCCTCGTGATGGCTGCGGCCGCGCTCCTGGTGATGGTCGCGTACGCCAGCGGTCTGCCGGAGCGTGCCGCTGCGAGCGCCCGACACGCCGATTCTGCGCATAGCACGAGCGCGGCGAGCGAGGCCAGCTTCCTCTCGCGCCTGATCGCTCACCGCCAAGAGGCGCTCGAGCGCGCCCAGGAGATCCTGCACCTCACCGAACGCGAGGAGGTGCGTGACCTAGCTGCGATGGTCTTGCGCGACCACGGGCCCGAGATCGGCCTGCTCGAGGCTTGGCTAAGCGAGGTTCAGGGCGAGCCGACCGCGACGGAGTCGCACGAACCGGTCATGCGGCGCTTCGTCGGGCTGCGCGCTCACGAGGCCGACCAAGTGTTCGTGGCCGACATGATCCATCATCACGAAACGGTGGCGGCGCTGGCGGAGTCCTACCTAGCGTTGCGGCGGCCCAAGCGACCCGAGGTGGTGGCGCATGCCGAGGGATCAATGCACGCCCAGCTGGCCGAAACCCCCGTGTTGCGGCTGATGCTCCAGATGTGGGGCGTGGCTCCGGTCGATCACGAGTCCCACTGAGCCTACTCAGGGTGACCTCGGGCCCGCCGCGAACGGAGACACGGCGGGCCCGAGTATGGACATGCGGGCGCGCTCCGTCGGTTCACCCGATGGCACGCCCGTCACTCGAGGTCACTGCGGGATGATCAGCACCATCCCTGAGAAGATCAGGTCGGGATTCTCCAGGTTGGCGTTCGCCTCCAGGATCTCCGGCCAGCGGTTGCCGTCACGGTAGAAGAACGTCGCGATGGACGAGAGCGAGTCACCAGGCTGAACCGTGTAGATCCCACGGGCGCCCGTTAGGCGTGCGATCTCGGCCTGAGTGGCTTCCAGGTCGGACTGCACGGCGGCGAGCTGGTCCTGCTGGGCCTGGGTCAGCTGCTGCAACCCGGCTTGCTCCTCCAGCAAGCCCGAGAGTTCGTCGGTCAACTCAGCGGCGCGCCCCTGAGCGTCTGCCAACTGCTCCTGGACGCTCTCGCTACGAACCTCAGCGGTCTCCAGGCGAGTCTCGAGCTGAACCAGCTCGGCCTCGAGCTCGTCGCGGGTCTGCGCCAGGGCGGCCCGCTCGTCGCTCAGGGCCGCGAGCTCCTGGGTGAGCGCCTCGCGCTCGGCCTCCAACGCCGCGATCGCAGCCGCAGACGCCTCCTCGCGCGCCTCCAGCTCCACATCCCGCGCCTCGAGAGC
>SKSV01000344.1 GCA_007122815.1 Trueperaceae bacterium
GCAACGACGACAGCCGATCTCTGCCCTCGACGATGGTCAACTCCGCGGGAGTCAACGAGCGCGTCACCAGCTCGAGGCAGCCGATCTACGTCTGGAACGACTTCGTCACCAACGCGCTCGAAGGTCGTCCCGCCAACCCTGACGGTTTCCCGGTGCCCGACGGGATCGTGTTCCATCGGATCGACCGGCGCACGGGTGTGGTCACGCCCGGCGGTACGCCGGTGGCACTGCCGGCAACGGTCGACGTCGCCAGCACCGGCGTCGGGCGCTCGCTCATGATCGAGCTCGCCATCGACCGGCGCACCGGTCAGCGAGCAACGGCCGACACTCCGTGGGAGCACGTCGACGTGATAGAGGTCGACCCAGCCGACCTCGACGAGGTGCTCGGAGGCGGAGCGAGCGCGCCGCCCACCCAGTGAGCGAACCTAACGAGGAGCTTGCCGACGAGAACGACACTCTGACCGCTCTTGACGGCGTCCGGGTGGGGCACTGGAGCGACCCGCGCGGGCGCACGGGTTGCAGCGTGGTGCTGCTCCCCAGCGAGGGTGCCGTCACCTCCGGCATGGTGTTGGGAGCCGCCCCGGGATCGCGCGAGTGCGCGCTGCTCGCCCCCGAGAAGGTCGTCGAACGCGCGCACGCGCTGCTCCTGACCGGAGGCTCAGCGTTCGGACTAGCAGCAGCAACCGGAGTCGTTCAGGTGCTCGAGGAGCTCGGGGTCGGTCACCCGACCCCTGCCGGACCCATCCCCATAGTCCCGTCCGCGGTCCTCTTCGACCTCATGGTTGGCGACCCGAGGGCTCGTCCCGGCGAGAACGAGGGAGCTCACGCCGCGCGCAGCGCCAGCCGTGAGCCCGTCGCCATGGGTGCGGTGGGCGCGGGAACCGGCGCCACCGTCGGGAAGCTCACGGGCGGCTTCGGGGCAGCCACGCCCTCGGGCCTCGGCAGCGCGCTGGCGCGCGTCGGAGGCGCCCTCGTCGGGGCGCTGGCCGTATCCAACGCGGCCGGCGACCTGGTCGACCCCGACGACGGGAGCCTGGTCGCTGGTAGCGGCGACTGTGCCGACCCGAACAGGGTCGCTGCGCTGCTCGACGCACCCAGCGTCACCAACACCACGCTCGTGGTGGTCGTCACCGACGCGCCCCTGATCAAGGCGGAGGCGCACGCGCTGGCGCAGACGGCTCACGTGGGCATCGCGCGCGTCACGCGCCCGTCTCACACGGTGCACGACGGCGACACGACCTTCGTCTCGAGCACGGGGCGGGGTCCGCGGGTGGCGCTCGCCGCGCTCGGGGTGGCGGTGCAGGAGGTCGTGGCGCGCGCCCTGCTGCGCGGCGCGCGAGCGGTCCAGGCGAAGGGGTGAGCGAGCCCGCTCTCGTGGGCGTCCTGGCGGTGCAGGGTGACTTCCGCGAGCACCGCCAGGCGCTGGAGCGCTGCGGCGCCCGGGTTGCGGAGGTCCGCAGGCCGGAGCACCTGCGGGGCCTGGACGGCCTGGTGATACCGGGAGGTGAGTCCTCGACGATCGCGAAGCTCTTGCGGGCCTACGCGCTCGACGAGGCGATCAGGCGCTTCGCGGACGCGGGCGGCGCGCTGTGGGGAACCTGCGCTGGCGCGATCGCGGTGGCGCGGGAGATCGAGGGGCACCCGGACCAACCCCGCCTAGGGCTGCTCGACATCGCGGTGGCGCGCAACGCGTACGGGCGTCAGGTTGCGTCCTTCGAGGTGGACCTCGCCGTGACGGGATGGCACAGCGCCTTCCGGGCGCTCTTCATACGCGCGCCGCGCATCACCTGCGTGGGCGAGGGCGTGAGCGTCCTCGCGGTGTACGATGGCCGCCCGGTCGCGGTAGCCGACGCGAACACCTTGGCTACGGTGTTCCATCCGGAGTTGACCGGCGACGACCGCTGGCACGAGGCCTTCGTGCGACGTTGCCTACAGGCACGATCGAGGCGCGCGGGGCCGCTGCCGGAAGCCGCGCCTAACGAAGCGAGGAGCTCATGACCAGCGCGCCGAACCTCTTCCACCTGAGCCCCGGTGAGCGTGCTCCCGAGCAGGTGAACGCCGTCATCGAGGTGCCGATGGGTTCCTCGCACAAGTTCGAGTACGACGAGGACCTAGGGATATTCAGGCTCGATCGCGTCCTGTACAGCCCCATGCACTACCCCGGCGATTACGGCTTCGTGCCCGGCACGTACGCCGACGACGATGACCCCATCGACGTGCTGGTGATGATGAGCCGAGCGACGTTCCCGGGGGCGGTGCTCAGCGCGCGGCCGCTGGGTTTCCTGGAGATGGCTGACGAGAAGGGCCGCGACCAGAAGATCCTCGCGGTTCCGGTGGACGACCCGCGCTACGACAGCACGCGACACCTCGACAACGTCTCGCGCCACCGCCTGCGCGAGGTAGAGCACTTCTTCCGCATCTACAAGGAGCTCGAGGGGAAACACACCCAAGTCGACGGGTGGCACGGTATCGACGCCACGCACGAACTCATCCGGCAGGCGATCGACGCCTACCGGGAGAAGTTCGGCGAGAACGCTTGAGCGAGAGGTGAGCTGGCGTCTCCTGAGATATATCGTGGTCCATGGGGCGCACCCCGAAGGGCCCGTGCCGAGCCTGGAGCAAGCGTCGGTGAATGTTCCCGGGCGCGCGCACGCGCTGATCATCATCGCCGTGCTGGTGCTGGTGGCGCCAACGGCCTGGCTCTTTTCGCGCCAGGTGGTAGCTGCGGAGCGCCAGGCGATAGCTGCGGTCGCCGAGCTCAAGGCCCGGTCACTCAAGTCCTGGTTCGATGAGCGTCTCGCCAGCGCTGGGCTCTCCGGAACCAGTTTCCCGCAAGCCGAGCTGTACACGGCTTGGCGCCAGGACGGCGACGAAGGCGCTCGTGAGAGGCTCTTCCTGCGGCTGAGCCAGTTCGCCTTGGCAGGTCAGTTCTCCGACGTGACGCTACACGACGAGGCTGGAGCGCAGCTCTGGGGCGCCGCCGACAGGACGTACGACTCGCTTGAGCTCGACCTCGGGGCCCGTTGGCCCGACGGAGCTCTCGTGGGCGAGTTCGCGTTGCTCGGAGAACACCGAGACGCCGCCGGCTCTCACCCCCTGGGTTTCGCGACCGCACTACCCGTGGGCGGCGGCGGACCCGCGCCCGTCGTCGTCTACCACAGCTCGAGAGCGGACTTGCTTTCGCCCGAGCTCAGCTCCTGGACCACCGCAAGGGGACCTGGCGACGTCAGCGTGTTCCGGCTCGGCGAACTGGGGCTCGAGGGTTTCCAGCGTGACGTCCGTGATGGTGTGTTGGTCAACTGGTCGCTGCCGCTCCATGACGACGAGGCGCTCGCCGCGCGCCTGGTGACCGGAAGCGACGCTCCAGGGACCATCACGACCGGCACGGATCACCGGGGGGTGCGGGTGGTCGGCGCCGGGCACGCGATCGACGAGACGGGCTGGTACCTGCTCGCGTACGCGCAGCGCAGGGAGGTGTACGCCGGGGTAGCGCCGCTGCTGGGCGGTTCTCTGGCCGTGGCCTTACTGCTGTACGCCGGAGGTGCGCTCGGCACGGCGGCTGTCGGCAAGAGACAGCGCAGGGCCGTGGCGCGCGGCATCGAGGCAGCCCAAGCGCGCGAGCTGCGCAGCCTGCGTCTGCTGGGGGCGCTCGCCGACGCCTCACCAGACGCGATCTTCGCCAAGGACCTAGAGGGGCGCTACCTCCTCTTCAACCGCGCCGCGAGCCGCGTCGTGGGCGTTCCCGTGGAGGAAGTGCTCGGCTCGGACGACCGCGGGCTCTTCCCGGAAGAGCAGGTCGCCGTGATGCGGGCCAACGACCGCGCCATCGTTGCCGACGGCGAGATGCGGGTCCTGGAAGAGTCCGTCACGACGGCCGCCGGCGAGCGGCACCACCTGAGCACCAAGGGAGCGCTTCGCGACGAAGAGGGGCGTGTGATCGGCACCTTCGGGATCTCGCGCGACATCACCGAGCGCATCGTGGCCGAACGCGCGCTGAGGCGTCAGGCCGAGGTGCTGGCCGAGAGCGTAGCTGACCTCGAGCGTACGAACCGCGTGATGGTCGGGCGCGAGTTGGCGATGATCGAGCTCAAGAGGCGCGTGAACGAGTACGCCCGACGGCTCGGGGAGGAAGCCCCCTACGACCTCTCCGCGGTGGGAGCGATCGAGGACGCCGATGGCTGACCTACCAATCTTGGTCGCCGTGGTGGTGAACGCTGCCCTGTTGGTAACGATGGCGCTGGTTCTGGACGTCGTCGTACGAGGCCGCTCCGCTCAGGCTTCGCTGCTGGATCGCGTGGCCGCGGGGGTGGGGCTGGGCGCGCTAGGCGTGCTGGTGATGCTGCTGCCCTTCAACCTCGCGCCCGGAGCTTCGTTGGACGTCCAGACGGTCATGCTGGGCCTGTCGGGACTCTTCTTCGGCGCCGTCCCGACGCTGATCGCCATGATCGTCACTGCCAGCATGCGTGTCGCGCTGGGCGGGCTCGGGATGGCGGTCGCTGTCGCCATGATCGTGAGCTCGGGAGCCATCGGCCTGGCGTGGCGCCGGTGGCGGCGCGCGCGCCTGGAGAGCCTGGGCTGGCTCGAGCTGTACGCCTTCGGGCTCGTGGTGCACGGCACCGTCGCGCTTCTCCTGCTCGGCTTACGTTGGCCGGTCGGCGGCCTCTCTTGGTTCGAGGTCGCCTGGCCTCTCATGCTCGTCTACCCCCTGCTGACGATGGGCTTGGGCCTCTTGCTCGTGGCCCGGCACGCTCGCGCCCGCACGGCGGCGGCGCTCGCCGAGAGCGAAGCACGCTTCAGGGGGCTGTTCGAGCGCAGCCACGCGATCATGCTCGTCATCGACCCCGATGACGGGCGGATCGTCGACGCCAACCCAGCTGCGATCGACTACTACGGTTGGTCGCACGCTGAGCTCATGGGCATGCGCATCGAACAGGTCAACACCCTTACGAGAGCCGAGGTCACCGCGGCCATGCAGCGCGCACGCGCCGCGGGCGGGCGCAGCTTCTCCTTCAAGCACCGCCGGGCCGATGGCTCGGTCCGCGACGTGGAGGTCTACAGCGGCCCGATCGAGCGAGATGGCCGCACCCTGCTCTACTCGCTGATCATCGACGTGCACGACCGCCGGCTGGCCGAGGAGTCGCAGGCGAAGCAGGTCGAGGAAGAGGCTCGGCGGCACGGGGAGGAACTGGAACGCCAGCGCTGGGCGCGCCTGGCGGCGCTCAACCTCGCCGAGGACGCGCTGGCAGCGAAGCGAGAGCTCGAAGGGGCGCTCGTGCAGCTGCGAACCAGCGAAGCACGCTTGCGACTCCTCATCGAGCACGCCCCGGCAGCCCTCGCCATGTTCGATCGCGAGCTCCGCTTCATCGCCGTGAGCCGCCGCTGGCTGAGCGATTACGGGCACGAGGGCCTGGAGGTGCTCGGTCGCCATCACTACGAGGTGTCGCCCGAGATACCGCAGCGCTGGCGTGAGGTGCACCAGCGCGCCTTGGCGGGCGAGGCGCTGAGCTCGGACGAGGACTCCTTCGTGCGGCCCGACGGCAGCGTGATGTGGCAGCGCTGGGCGGTGCGCCCTTGGTTCGAGGACGAGGGCGGCGTTGGCGGCATCGTCATCTTCACCGAGGACATCACGGAGGTCATGCGCGCCAGGGAAGAGCTCCTGAAGCTGTCGCGCGCCGTGCAGCAGAGCCCCGAGAGCATAGTCATCACTGACGTCGAGGGGCGTATCGAGTACGTGAACGACGCCTTCGTCGACGCCACCGGGTACTCGCGCGAGGAGGTGCTCGGACAGAACCCGCGCATCCTCAACTCGGGCAGGACGCCGCGCGAGACCTACGACGAGATGTGGGCCAAGCTGCTCTCGGGGCAGAGCTGGACGGGCGAGTTCGTCAACCGCAGACGTGACGGCAGCGAGTACGTCGAGCTGGCAACGCTCTCTCCGCTCACCCGCCCCGACGGTGTCATCACCCACTACGTGGCCGTCAAGGAGGACGTCACAGACAAGAGGCGCGCCGCGAAGGAGCTCGAGCGGTACCGCCACCACCTCGAGGAGCTGGTGACCGAACGCACCCAGCAGTTCGAGGAGGCGACAGCGCGGGCCGAGGCGGCGAACCAGGCGAAGAGCGCTTTCCTAGCCAACATGAGCCACGAGATACGCACGCCCATCAACGCCGTGGTCGGCTTGACTCACCTCCTCCTGCGCGATGACCCCACCCCCACGCAGCGCGACCGGTTGGGCAAGATCGAGGGTTCGGTCGACCACCTGCTGTCGATCGTCAACGACGTACTCGACCTCGCGAAGATCGAAGCCGGGAAGCTCGTCGTCGAAGAACGCGACTTCCAGCTCGACGCGGTGCTCGGCAACGTGCGCTCGATGATCAACGAGTCCGCCAGCGCCAAGGGCTTGAGCGTGGAGGTTCACGACGATCACGTGCCCGTCTGGTTGCGTGGCGACCCAGCTCGCCTCAGGCAGGCGCTCCTCAACCTCGCGGGCAACGCGGTGAAGTTCACGCAGAGAGGCAGCGTGACTCTGCGTGCCGAGTTGGTTCGTGAGGAGGAAGCCTGCCTCACGGTCCGCTTCGAGGTGCGAGACACGGGCATCGGGATCCCGGAGGAGCGCCTGCCGCGGCTCTTCCAGGCCTTCGAGCAAGGCGACGCCTCCATCTCCCGCGAGTACGGCGGCACCGGCTTGGGGCTCGCCATCACGCGACGCCTCACGGAGCTGATGGGCGGCGAGGTGGGCGCCTGGAGCGAGGCGGGTGTCGGCACCCGCGTGTGGCTCGAGGTGCCGCTGAGGCGAGGGCGCGGCGTGATGCCGCGAGCTGCCGCGAAGCGCGCGGTCGAGCCAGAGGGGAAGCAGCTGGAGGCCCGTGTCCTGCTCGTCGAGGACCACCCGGTCAGCCGCGAGGTCGCCCTAGACCTTCTACAGTCGCTCGTGACGAGCGTGCACGGGGCCGAGAACGGCCGGGTGGCGGTGGAGATGGCTGACGAGCAGCGCTACGACTTGGTGTTGATGGGCCTGCACATGCCGGAGATGGACGGCATCGAGGCCACGCGCAGGATCCGCGAGCTCCAGGGATACGCCGACGTGCCCATCCTGGCGCTCACGGCGAACGTACTCGAGGAAGACAGGCGGGCGTGCCTGAGCGCCGGCATGAACGACTTCGTGGCCAAGCCGGTAGATCCTGCGAAGCTCCGGGCCAAGCTCAGCGCTTGGCTGCGGCCGCGTGCGCCGGGCGACGGCGGGCCGGCTATCGAACACGCGCGCGAGGTGATCGAGCGGCTCCAGCCGCTCGTCACCTCCGACGACACCGACGCACTCCACGTGTTCGAACTACACGCCGAAGTGCTGATCGCTTGCTGCCCGCAGGAGGCAGGA
>SKSV01000321.1 GCA_007122815.1 Trueperaceae bacterium
GAAGTGACGCGCGGCAGCTCGGACCAGGCCCCGTCCGACCAACGGGCCACCAAGCCACTCGCACCAACCGCCACGGCTTCGGTTCCAGCTGAAACTATCGCGTAGAGGGGCTCGTCACCCAGCGCCCGCTCGAGCCTCCACCCACTCGGGTCGAGGGTCATCCAAGAGCCCTCCGCGCGCTCGAGTATCTCGCGCGGGTCGTGGGTAGCCACCAGGGGGGCGGCCAGCGCCATGACTATCACCGCGACCAGGATCACTAGCCCGGTGAGAGCGAGGCGATCTCGCAACACCAGCCGTAAGGGCATCAGCGCTTGCGCCAGGTAACGCGACCTCATTGCAGCTTCACCCGCGGGTCGAGCGCCCCGTAGATCATGTCGGCGAGGAAGTTCATGCCGATCACCATGGCCGCCATCAGCACGAAGGTGGCCTGAGCGAGCGGGAAGTCCGAGGTTCTTACCGCTTGCAGGATCTCACGGCCCAAGCCGGGCCAGGAGAACACCACCTCTACGACGACCTGCCCTCCCGCGGCGAGGCCGACGGTCACCGCCAACTGGGTCATCACCGGCAGCAGAGCGTTGCGCGCGGCGTGGCGGTAGAGGATGTCACGCTCGCGCAGGCCCTTGGCGCGAGCCATCTCGATGAAGTCCTCGCCGTAGACCTCGAGCATCGTGTTGCGCATGATCAGCAGCGGCGAGCCCAGGTAGAACAGCGCGATTATCAGCGCGGGCATGATCAGGTGCCGCAGGAAGTCGAGCGTGAAGATCTTGTCGAAGAAACCCGCCGCCTCGTACGGCAGCGTGCGCATACCCGAGGTAGGGAGCCACCCCAGCATCACCCCGAAGAGGAGCACCGCCAGCATGCCCGTCCAGAACATCGGAGCCGCGCGGAACATGAGGCCGAGCACGATCCCGACCGTGTCGGACCTGGTACCTCGCTTCCAGGCGAGGTAGGCGCCCAGGGGTATGCCCAGCGCGTAGGCGATGACGATCGCCACCAGCATGAGCACCATGGTGTTGGCGAACTTCTCCCAAACCAGGCTGGCTACCGGGGCCTTGTAATAGAAGGACGTGCCGAACTCGCCCCGGACGACGTTGCCAAGATAGATGACGTACTGCTCGAAGAGCGGCCGGTCGAGCCCGAAGCGCTCGCGCACGGCGGCCCGGTCTTCCGGGCTGAGGCCTTCGGTCACGAGCGCAGCGGTGGGGTCCGGGAGCCCGAGCCGGAACAGGAAGAACAGCACGGTGACGATCACCAGGAGCGTGCCGACCGCCTGGATCGCACGGCGCAGGACGTAGGTTCTGCTCACTGACACCTCGTGTTGGGTCGGGGGAGCGCGAGGCTCCCCCGACTCGAGTCAACTTCAGGGTTCAACTCAGGGAGCGACTATCCGCCCCTCGGCGTTCCAGGTGAAGCCGGCGCCCTCGAGCTCGGCGCGCGCGGCCTCCATGTCGTAATCGAAGCGCTCGGTGAAGGGGTTGTGCCAGAAGGCGTTCACCGGCGCCACCACGCTCGATCCCACCTCGCCACGGCCGTCGAGCAGCACGTTGACCATGTGTTGACGGTCGGTGGCCATGGTGAGGGCGCGGCGCGCGGCCACGTTGTCGAAGGGCGAGCGGCGCAGGTTCCAGGTCATGTGGAAGTAACCGAAGTCGGGCACCGACACGACCACGAGGTCGTCGTTGGCTTCGGCGAGCGGGATCTGTCCGGGTTCCATGCGCCAGGCGGTCATGTCGAGCTCACCGGTCTGCATGCCCGTGAAGACGCCCTCGCTGTCGGCGTAGACGATCATCTCGACGGCCTCGATGTCGATGTCGGCGGCCGCGAAGTGCTGCGGGTAGACGTTGAGGCGCTTGTACTCGCCGCGGTCGTAACGGTCGAACTGGAAGGGGCCGCTACCAACCTGCGGGATCTGATCAGGCGCCAGGTCGGCGGGGTTGTCGATGCCGCTCCAGATGTGCGCGGGCAGGATCGGGATCTGCGACAGCGTCACGGTGATGAACGGAGCGAACGGGGTGGAGAGGTTGAAGCGCACGCCGAGTGGTCCGGTGACCTCCACGCTCTCGATCGGCGTGAGGAAGGCCCTGAAGTAGCCGAAGTCCTGGTCGACGTAGTAGTCGAAGGTGAACTTCACGTCCTCGGCCGTGACCGGCTCCCCGTCGTGGAAGGTCATGCCTTCGCGCAAGGTGATGTCGATCGTCACGTCGTCGACCGCGGTGATGGTGGCGGCGGCCCAGGGCAGCGGCTCGATCTCGGGGCTGAGGCGCACGAGCTTGTCGTAGTACATGCGCATCCACTTCCAGCCCCACACCGAGGTCGAGTCGAGCGGGTTGAGGGTGTCCGGCTCCTGGGGCGAACCGATGGTGAGCACCCGGTCGTCCGTCAGTGGTGTCACCTCGAGCGGCGTCCACTCGTTGTACAGGCCTTCGCCGGCCATCGTCACCATGTCGGTCCAGCGCGTCTCGTTGTAGGCGATGACCTCGTCGCGGTGGTACAGGACGACGAGCGGCGCGTCGGGCGCGACGAGCTCCTGCATCTCCAGCACGATGGCGCGGCGCGCGTCGGCGTCGAACTCCGCCGCCTGCGCGTCGAACAGGGCGTCGTACTCGGGGTTGGAGTAACCGCCGGGGTTGTTCGAGCCCAGGCTCGTCTGACGCGAATCGAGGGTGGAGAGGAAGTGCTGTGGGTCGAGGCGGTCGACGCGACCGGACCAACCGAGGATGGTCACGTCGAAGTCCTGTTGATCGTAGAAGCGCTCGAGCAGCGTCGAGAACTCGAGCGGCCTGACGATGACTTCGAAGCCGAGCTCGCGCCAGGTGTCGGCGACCATGAACGCGGCCTCGTAGCGGATCGGGTCGTACGCCTCCGTGGTGGTGAGGATCTCGATCTGTGGCACGGGCTCCTGGGCCTGCGCGGTAGCCAGACCGAAAGCGATCGCCAGCGCTGCGAGCGCCGCGATCCAGACTCTACGTGTGCTTGCTTGTGTGCGCATGTTCGTTCCCTCCTTAAGCTGAGGTCACCTCGTGTCATACCACCCGACCAGAGGCGGACGAGGCGGCCCGGTGGTCAGTTTGTACAGCGCTGTGACACCGACCCCGCTCGGAGCCGGCTTCGAGCGCTCGCTCGAGCGAGGACCATGGGTCCAAGCGAACGTGACGCAGGGCCGATGGCTGCGGTACATTGCGCGGCATGGCAGGGGGCTACGGGCGCGATCGAGGCTTGCTGGTGACCGCTCTGCTGGTGCTCGTTCTCCTTGGCACCGGCTGCTTGCAGCGGAGTGACTCGCTGGCACCGATGCTCAGCATCCGCGAGCCTCACTCCGGCGCCACTAGCACTAGCGCGAACCTGCGCATCGTCGGGTACGCGATGGACGACGACGGCATCGCCGCCATAAGGGTGGACGGAGTGGACCTGCTCGCCACCTCGGCTTACGCCTCGGAGCGCGGGAAGCAGCTCGTCGAGTTCTTCTTCACCATCCGCGACCTGAGCGACGGAGACGTGACCGTGACGATCGAGGCGGAGGACCTGCACGGGCGCGTGAGCGTCCTGCCCTACCGGTTGCGCCTCGACGGCACGCCGCCCACCCTGGAGTTGACGTCGGTGACGTCCATCGGTGGTGGCCGCGTGCGCGTGGAAGGAGTCGTGCGCGACAACACCGCGGTCACCAGCGTGCGCATCAACGGCGTTCCGCTACAGTTCACGCCCACGTCCGAGTACGCCTTCAGAGTAGACGTGGCCGACGTGCAGGACGGCGAGGTCGTGGTGGAGGACGCCGCGGGGAACGTCACGAGGCGGCCGCTGCGGTGAGCGACGCGCCCGCCGGCCATGACGACGACGCGCAGAGCGACGTGTCGCCCGCGAACTCGACGACGGAGCGAGACGGAAAGGCTGACCGCTCGGGCGTGCGCCTGCGGCACCGCACGCGGGAGCTGCTCGAGAACGCGTTACCGGCAGACGAGGCCTTCCGCCTCGATGCCGAGAGGGGCAACCACGACCTACTGCAGCTGGTGCGCCTGCTTCGGATCGAAGGACCGCTGCGGCCGATCAACCCCTGGGAGGTCGAGGACCCGACCGGTAGGCAGCTGATAAACGCAGGCTCCTACGCGGCTCTGCCGTTCGGCGAAGCGTACCCGGGCATCATCGAGGTCGCGCAGCGCTTCCTGGCCTCCGCGCCCTCCACCATCGGGTTCGCGCAACAGAGCACCTCTCCGTGGCGCGCGGCCTTGAACGACACGTTGATCGGCATCCTCTCGGACGTGGCTCCCCGCCACGCCGACAGCCGCGTCTTCCTGACCAACAGTGGGGCCGAGGCGATCGAGACCGCCATCAAGTTCGCGCGCGCTGCGCGGCCGAAGGCGACCACGCTGGTCAACTTCCGCCGCGGCTACCATGGCAAGACCTTGGGCGCCTTGTCCCTCACACCGAACGAGGAGTACCAGGCGCCCTTCCGACCGCTGTTGGGCCCCGTGCGCACCCTCCCGTACGGCGAAACGGAGACTCTCGTCGACGCCGTCCACGAGATCGGCCCGGACAAGGTTCAGGCGATCGTGGTTGAGCCCGTGCAGGGCGAGGCCGGGGTCATCTCTCCGCCGGAGGGCTTCCTGCGGGCACTCGGCGAGTTCGCCGCCGAGCACGGGATACTGGTGATCGCGGACGAGATCCAGACGGGCTTGGGTCGCACCGGTCACTGGTTCGCGAGCGTCGCGGCCGGGCTCGATCCCGACATCATCACCCTGGCGAAGCCGCTCGGTGGCGGCCTCGTGCCGATCGGCGCCACCATCGCTCGACGCGAGATCTATGGGGCGATGCTGCACGGTCTGCACTCGAAGCTCCACTCGAACACCTTCGGCGGGGGTGCGTTCACCTGCGCGGTGGCGTTGCGCTCGCTCGAGTTGATCGCCGACGAGGGGCTGGTCGCGAAGGCACGGGCTGACGGAGAGTACGGCCTCGAGCGCCTGCGGGCCATCCAGGCGGCCCACCCGAAACTCATCACGGCGGTACGTGCGGCCGGGATGCTCTTCGCTCTGCAGCTCAAGCCCGTCCTACCCGGCAGGCTCTTGCCGATCGATCCGACCCTGTTGCCGACCCTCACCGCCGCCCTGGGGATCGCGGCGCTGCACCGCTCGGGAGTGCATGCGTGCTACTCGGAGAACGCAGAAGGCATCGTGCGCTTGACCCCGCCACTCACGATCCCGCGGCCGACCCTCGAGACGCTCTTCGATCGCGTCGAGGAGATGGCGGAGCGCCACAAGCGGCCGATCGGCCTGCTGCGCCTGCTGAGCGCTGGCGAGATGGCGCGACTGGTGCGGTTGGCGTTCTAGTTCTAAGGGCACAAGACTGAGATCGAGTTCGACCTCACCAAACCGGGTCTTACGCGCGCGCGGCAGGGCGCACGCTCACATGACACCCATCAGAGCCTCATGCTATGCTCACCGTACGCGTGATACCGCCGCTTCGAAGGGCTGCCCGAAGCGCGCGCTCGTTGATCAGCGCTCCTGGAGGTGGCGAGGCATGAGGTACCGGCTCTTCTTACCGGCGTTCCTGCTCATCGGGTCGTTCATCGTGATGGTGGTTGCTCAGGGAACCGGATCGTCGCCGAGCCTAACGACCACGGCGGCAGCCCAGGAGGAGCGCGTCCCGTTCGGCTTCGACCGGTTCCGCATCCCCTTCTTCGAGGAGTGGATGGCTAGTCCGCACGCCGACGTCACTTCTCGTTCCTTCACCTACTGGAACGGGAACGATCCCGCTGTGGTTCCGGTCTCCTGCGCCAAGTGTCACTCCGGCTACGGCTACCACGACTTCCTAGGCCTCGACGGTTCGGAGCTGGGCGTGGTCAACGAGCCGGCCCAACCTGGCGTCATCACCTGCGTGACGTGCCACAACGACGTGAGCGTGGCCAGGACCGAGGTCTTGATGCCGTCGGGTGAGATGCTCGGCGACCTCGGCCGCGACGCGGTGTGCATGGACTGCCATCAAGGGCGCCAGAGCGGGGTCTCGGTGGCGAACGCCATCGAGGGCGCGGGGGTGGATCACGACGAGGTCATGGAGGCCCAGGGCTTCCTCAACATCCACTACTACGCTGCCGCAGCCACGCTGTACGGGAGCGAGGCCCACGGTGGTTTCCAGTACCCGGGCAAGCTCTACGAGCCGCGCTTCGAGCACGTCGAGGGGTACGCGACGTGTCAGTCCTGTCACGATCCTCACAGCCTCCAGATCGACGTGGTGAGCTGCGCGACCTGCCACCTCGGCGTGGAGAGCGTGGCCGACCTGCGCGACATCCGCATGGAGGGCTCGCTGTCCGATTACGATGGCGACGGCGACATCACCAAGGGCATCTACTACGAGATCGCCAACATGCGCACGATCCTCTTCGACCTCATCCAGGCGTACGCACGCGACGTGGTGGGAGCCCCCATCGGCTACGCCGACGGGCACCCGTACTGGTTCAACGACCTCGACGGGGACGGGGTCATCTCGGACGAGGAGTGGAACCGCGGCAACGCCTACGGCAGCTTCACCCCGAGGCTGCTCGCGGCGGCCTACAACTACCAGGTCACGAAGAAGGACCCGGGTGCTTACGCCCACAACCCGAAGTACACGATCCAGCTGATCTACGACTCGATCGAGGACCTCGCCAGTGCGCTCGGCGAGAACGTGATGGCTGGCATCAGCCGGCCCGGCTCAGGCCCAGAGGTCGCGGATGGCGGCTTCGCGCTCGACCCAGCAACGGCTACCCTGTTCGCGAGCAGCAAGCCCAGCGGGCCCATGCTGGTCAGCGACATCAGCCAGCTCCGATCGGCCGTCCAGGTGGGCGACTTCGGCATCATCGAGCGCCTGCACCGCGACGATCCCGGCCACTTCGACGGCACCTCGCGATCCTGGCGTTACTGGGATGCAGCTGGCTCGGTGCCCGCCTCCTGCTCCACTTGCCACACCGCCGCCGGCATGCCGTTCTTCTTGGAGCACGGGGCCGAGATAGCGCACCCGCCGAGCCAGGGCATGGCGTGCCTCACCTGCCACACCGACGAGGTCGAGTTCGGGCTGATCGAGCTCGACGAGGTCACCTTCCCCAGCGGCGAGGTTCTGTCGTTCGGCACCTCGGGCGACAACATGTGTGCGGTCTGCCACCAGGGCCGCGCTTCCGGCGACACCGTCGATCAGCGCGTCGGCGCGCTCGGCGACGACGCCATCAGCGACCGCTTGGGCTTCGTGAACATCCACTACTTCTCTTCGGCGGCAACACGTTTCGGCAGCGAGGCCCGTGGCGGCTACCAGTACGAGGGCCACGAGTACGTAGGCTTCTTCGAGCACGACCTGGACTTCATGACGTGCACTCAGTGCCACGACGCCCACAGCGGCCGCATCGACGTC
>SKSV01000088.1 GCA_007122815.1 Trueperaceae bacterium
CGCGCTGATTATCATCGCCTTGGTGTTGATCGGGACCGTGCTCGCTCGTTTGCTGGCGAAGGCCGATCCCACGGCGGCATTTGGAGGTACAGGTCGATGAAGGCCGTTCGGCTCGAGCACGTGCAGAAGTCGTTCGGGACAACCGTGGCAGTACAGGACCTGTGTCTCAAGATCGAGGCCGGGTCCTTCTTCGCCATCGTTGGGCCGTCGGGCTGTGGCAAGACGACGACGATGAGGATGATCGCCGGCCTCGAGCATCCCGACGGCGGACGCATCCAGGTCGGTGCAAACGTCGTGTTCTCGGACCAGACCGGCGAGTTCGTCGGACCATCACAGCGCGACGTCGGGCTCATGTTCCAGAGCTACGCTCTCTGGCCGCACATGAACGTGTACGACAACGTCTCGTTTGGTGCACGCGTGCGGCGGGAAGGGCGGGGGGAGGTCCGGCGGCGAGTCGTCGAGGTATTGGAGCGTCTCAAGATCGCCAACCTGATCGACCGCTACCCGAACGAGTTGAGTGGAGGGCAACAGCAACGCGTCGCCCTGGCCCGCGAGCTCGTCACCGGCGCCAGCGTCTTGCTGATGGATGAGCCGCTCTCGAACCTCGATGCGCGGCTACGGATGGACATGCGGGCGGAGTTGAAGCGCTTGCATACCGAAACTGGCAAGACGATCATCTACGTCACCCACGACCAGTTCGAAGCGCTGACGCTCTCGAGTCACCTGGTCGTAATGCACCAGGGCGCCGTTCAGCAGCTCGGTACGCCCGAACAGATCTACCGGGCACCCGCCAACGCGTTCGTGAGCGAGTTCATCGGGCTCAACCCCATCAACTTCCTCGACGCAAGACTGCGCAACGGTTCGCTTACCATCGGCGGCACCACGATCCCGGCTCCGACAGCGATCGGCGTCAACGGCACGGCGCGCGACGTCGTCATCGGGATACGGCCAGAGTACGTCTCGGTGGTGCCCGAAGACGGGATGGCAGATGGCGTGCGAGCCCGGGTCGAATCCGTGTTCCAGGCAGGGCCGAACACCTTCGTCCACCTCGAGGTCCAGGAGTTCGGTCGTGATGCCCGACTCCTAGCGCAGTCGTTCGGCGATGGCGGGCCGGTCGCTACCCCTGGATCGGAGGTCCGTCTACTGCTCGACCGGGACAACGTGTTCGTGTTCGATCGCGAGACGCGCCATGCGCTCTAACGAGGGGTGACGCGCGCGATGCCCCTTGGTGACGTTCTGCCCTGGCAACACCCCCGAGCGGACGGGAGGGTAGACGTCAAGGAGGCGATTCGTGCGGTCCCCAACCCAGTCTTCACGGTCTGCAGGAGCCGCGGTGATGGCGCGGGGCGCGCCGTACCTTCGCGTGCTCCTGCTCCTAACGCTCATGTTGGGCGGGCGCGTCGCGGCCTCACCCGACGTCACCTCGCTCGAGGCGTTCGTCGACTGCGTGATGGCCGCGCAGTTCGAAGAGCTCGACCTGGTGGGCGCCGTCGTCACCGTCGTCGAGGTCGGTGAGCCGACGTTCAGCAAGGGTTACGGGTACGCCGATCTCGCGTCGCTGACCCCGGTCGATCCCGACCGCACGCTGTTCCGCATCGGATCGATCACCAAGCTCTTCGTCTGGACCGCGGTGATGCAGCTCGTCGAGCAGGGCGCAATCGACCTGAACGCCGACGTCAACACGTACCTCAGCGCGGTGCGGGTCCCGGGCACCTACCCGGAGCCGGTGACGATGGCTCACCTAATGGCCCACACCGCGGGCTTCGAGGACCGATCGGTAGGCCTGTTCGCACGCACTTCCGATGCCGCTCGGCCGCTGGCGGAGCTCCTGGGTGCCGGCTTACCGGCCCGCGTCCGACCGGTGGGCGAGGTCGCCGCGTACTCCAACCACGGCACCGCCCTCGCCGGGCTCGTCGTCGAGGAGGTGTCGGGTCTCGCGTGGAACGACTACCTCGAAGCGCGCATCCTCGCTCCTCTGGGCATGACACGCAGCACCGGCGAGCAGCCCGTGCCAGCCGCCCTCGAGGTGGATCTCGCTGGCGGCTACGACGCGGTAGGCGGGTCGTTCGCACGTCGATCCTTCGACTACTCCCCGCTGGCGCCCGCCGGCTCGATGAGCGCGACCGGCAACGACATGGCCCGCTTCATGCTCGCTCACCTCCAGGAGGGAGCGTACGAAGAGGCCACGATCCTGCGCCCCGAGACGGCGCGGGCCATGCACCGCACCCACTCCAGGCACGATCCGCGCCTGAGCGGGATCGCGCACGGGTTCATCGAGCAGCCGTTCCAGGGGCGGCGCACGATCGGTCACGGCGGTGGCATAGTCGCCTTCCACAGCCTGATGGTGCTCGTGCCCGACGATGGTTTCGGCCTGTTCATCGCCTACAACACGCCCGCTGGCGCGGAGGCCACGGCCGCCTTCGTCACGGACTTCTTCGCGTACCGCTACGGAGCGGACGCCGCTGCCGTCGCGGCGCCCCAGGATCCGGAGGCGCACCGGCCCGACGTGGCCGGCGGCTACGGCCATACGCGCGTCGCCCACACCACCCTCGACAAACTCGCCGGTCTCCTCCAAGCTGCCACGATCACGTCGGCCGACGACGGGAGCCTACTGGCGCGGAACCTGGGGTCGTTCGGCACGACGCGCTGGCTGCCGGTCGAGCCGTTGGTGTACCGCGAGGTCGACACCCGCGACCTGCTGGTGTTCCAGGAGGATGGCGAGGGCCGGGTCGTCCGGGCCCTACTCGCCAGCCAGCCGCACGTCGCCTTCGAGAGTCTGAGCTGGCACCAGAGCGCAGGCTTCCACGTCGGCCTCCTCGCCTTTGCGGTGGTGACCTTCCTCTCCGCGGTCGTCGGCTGGCCCATCGCGCGGCGATGGGGACGAGGCGACACGACCATGAGCCGGCTAGCTCGGCCGACGGCGTGGGTCGCGAGCGCGCTGTTCCTCGTCTTCCTCGCGAGCCTCGCTGTGGTGCTCAGTGACCCCATGGAGCTCGCGTTCGGGGTGCCGCCCCTGCTGCGGGCCGTTCTGGTGATCGGGTTGGTGGGCAGCGCCCTCACGCTCGCCGGCGTGTTCTTCGCCGTGCGCACGTGGGTACGCGGGGACGGGAGCCTCGCCGGGCGCCTCCACTACAGCGCCGTGGTGGTGGCCGGGACCGCCTTCGTCTGGTTCCTGGACTACTGGAACCTCCTGGGATTCAGGTACTAGATAAGGAGCATTGCGATGATCTTCGAGAGCGACTGGGGACCCATCTACTACGACGTATCCGGGCCCGAAGGAGCACCGGTCGTCGCCTTCACGCACGGGATCGTCCTGGACCACACGACCTTCGATGCACAGGTGGCGGGGCTTCGCGAGACCTACCGGGTGGTCGTGTGGGACATGCCAGGCCATGGACGCTCCTTCCCGCTCCCCGGAGGCGACTTCAGCTTCTCCGTCGCCGCCGCGTGCCTCAACGGCGTGCTGGACGAGATCAGTGCGGACAGCGCCGTCTTGGTCGGCCAATCACTCGGGAGCCTCGTCAGCCAGTACGCGGCCCACGTATACCCCCTGCGCGTGGCCGCTCTGGTGCATGTGGGCGGTATGCCGCTGCACGAGGGGATGAGCCCCGTCGCCGCGAGCCTTTGGCGCGCGTTCCTCGCCTCGGCGGTGCTGATCCCCGAGGGGACCCTCGCGCGCTGGTTCGGTCGCGAGCGAGCCGTGACGGCCGATGTGCGCCGTTATCTCGAACGATCTGCGACCAACGCAGGCAAGCGACAGTTCCTGAAGCTCACGCAGGCGTACCTCCGGGACCTCGCAGCAGGCATCCCGGAGGCGCCGCCCATGCCATCCCTGATCGCCTACGGTGAGCACGAGGTCGCCATGGTCCGGAAGGCTTCGTCGAGGTGGCATGCCGGTGCTCCTGAGAGTCGACTCGCCGTCATCCCGGAGGCCGGCCACATCGCGAACCAGGATCACCCTGAAGCCTTCAACCAGGTGCTGGCGTCCTTCATGGAGGGAATCGTCAGCGACCGGACGACGCCGCGTGCTAAGGAGCCGGTGGCGACTCCAGCTTGACGCGCACTGTGGTGCCCCACGGGTCGTCGATGAGCACGTCGTCCGCGTCGCGTCGCGGCGTGAAGCCGTGGTCGGTCAGGTTCGCGGCGACCGCCGCGACGTGCGCCTCGGACGGCAGTTCGATCGTCCATTCGAGCAGCCGCGCGTCCTCCGCGCCGGCCGGGCGCGCGCCGGGGCCGGCCCAGGTGTTGGCGCCGAGGTGGTGATGGTACCCGCCCGCGCCGAGGAAGGACGCCCCCGGGTAGCTCCAGACCATCCGGTCGAGGCCGAGGCCGTCACCGTAGAAGGCGTTGGCGCGCGGGAGGTCACCCACGTGCAGGTGGACGTGGCCGACGGTGGTCCCGGCGGCCAGGCCGGTCCACGGGCGCGCCTCGGCCGCGGCGAGCACCCCCTCGATGTCCACGGGGTCGGTGGCCATCATCAGCTCGCGGTCCACGCGGCGCCAGGCGCTGCGCGGGCGGTCGGTGTACACCTCGATACCCAGCCCGTCGGGGTCGTTCAGGTAGAACGCCTCGCTCACGAGGTGATCGGCCGCGCCGAAGCGCGCTCCAACGTCGCCGAGGTGGCGCACGAGCGCGCCGAGGGCCGCGCGGTCGGGGAGCAGTAGCGCGAAGTGGTATAGGCCCAGGCGTGCCGGGCTGCCGGCGGGAGCGGCACCCGAGCGGGAGCGCAGCTCGACCAGCGGGCGCTCGTCGCCGTGGGCTGCGAGGGCGGCGTCGCCACCGTCGCGGTGCAGCAGGCGCATCCCGAGCGTCGAACCGTAGAAGGCGAGCGAGCGGTCGAGGTCGGCCACCTGCAACCGCAGCGGGCCGAGGCGGGTGGCGTCGGGCAAGCGGGCGCCACTAGGCGCGAGCCCGTAGCTCCCCGGGGTGGCGGGAAGGGCGCCGCGGGCGCCGCCGAAGAGGTCACTGGTGGTGGTCATGGAGGGACGATACGCGGCAAGCGCTAGTCAGTCGGTGCTGGGGGCGCTGCAGCTCAGCGCTCGCGCTGCCCGTAACCTGCGTCGCGCGCGCGCAGCATCGCCTGGGCGCGGTCGGTGACGTGGAGCTTGCTGAAGATGTTCGACACGTGGTTCTTGACGGTCTTCTCGGTGATGCCGAGGCGCCGGCCGATCGCGGCGTTGGCCATGCCGGCCGCGATCAGGTCGAGCACCTCACGCTCGCGGTCGGTGAGGTCGGGGAAGGCGTCGAGCGGGAGATCGGCGCGCGACGCCTGGAAGAACTGCAGGATCCGACCGGCGACGGCGGGTCCGTAGATGGCCTCGCCGCGGGCGACAGCGTCGATCGCACGCGTCAGGTCGTCCTGGCCAGCGCCCTTGAGCACGTAGCCGCGGGCGCCAGCGCGCATCGCGGCGAACACGGTCTCGTCGTCGTCGAACATGGTCACGATCACGACGCCGACGCTCGGGTGGGTCGCCACGACGCGCCGCGTGGCCTCGAGCCCGCTCATGTCGGGCATCTGGACGTCCATCAGGACGACGTCGGGTAGCAGCGCCGCGACGAGTTCCACGGCCTCTGAACCGCTCGACGCCTCGCCGACCACCTCCGTGCCGGGAAGACTGCCGAGAAGCGCCCGGACGCCATCGCGGAAGAGCTGATGGTCGTCGACGACGAGGACGCGGACCGGCGTCACGCCGCGCGCTCCGTGAGCGGCAGTCGCGCCCGGACGCGTGTGCCGCCGCCGGGAGGTGCGTCGATCACCAGCATGCCACCGAGCTCCTCGGCGCGCTCCACCATCGACCGCAGCCCGACGCCGTGATGCGAGCGTGACGCGCCGGCAGCGCCGAGGCCGCGCCCGTCGTCCGACACCTCGATCTCGAGCGCGTCCGGTGCCCAGAGAGTCACCCGGCATCGCCGTGCTGATGCGTGCCGGACGACGTTCGCGAGCGCCTCTTGCACGATGCGGTACGCGGCGACCTCGACGGCGGCCGGGAGGTCGGGCAGTGCCTGCGGCGCGGTGACGTCGACGCGGAGGTCGCCGTGGTCGAGCTGCCTCCCGTAGGCCCTCAGCGCCTCGACCAGGCCGAGGTCGTCGAGTGCCGGCGGTCGCAGGCCCTGGACCAGGCGGCGCACCTCGCCGACGGACCCGTGCACGTGTTCGGTGGCACCCTGCAACAGCGCCTCCGCCCGGTCGGGTGCGTGGTGCACCACGTTCGAGGCCGCTTCGAGCTTCAGCGCCAGCGCCGCCAGCGTCGGACCGAGGCCGTCGTGGAGGTCACGACGTAGGCGCCGACGTTCCTCCTCCCGGAGCGTCACGAGCTGCTGCCGGGAACGCTGGAGGTCGCGCGTCAGGCGCAGGGCACGCACGGCGCTCGCTGCCTGGCGGGCGATCGTGGCGAGGATGTCGTCGTCGGCCCTGGAGAGCGACCCGTCGGCGTCACGCGCGCCGATCTGTAGCCGGCCAACGACCTCGCCCTCGGCCACGAGCGGGAGCTCCAGCGCGATGGCTTGCGGACGCCCGTACTCCGCCGCGACGCGGAGCGACCCGGCCTCGTCCAGGGCGATGGCGACGTAGGGCAGGCGCAGCGCCTCCGCGACCGTCTGGACCAGCGTCGGGAGCACCCGGTCGGGCTCGATCGTCGCCTCGAGGCGCTCGCCGAGGCGATCGAGCAGGCGGATCGGCTCGTCGCGCTCGCCGAACAGCCTGCGGTCGACGACGCGCTGCCAGCGCGCGCGCAGCGGCTGGAACGCGATGGCCACGACGGCGGTCGCGAGCAGTGCGAGCCACGGGTCGCCACGCTCGTGCAACAGGCTCCCGACGCCGGTGACGAGCGCTACGTACAGGGCCACGACGGCCGTCGTGAGGCCTCCGTAGACGAGGGCGTGGCTGAGGAGGCGGTCGATGTCGAACAGGTTGTGACGGACGATCGCGATCGCCAGGGCGATCGGGAACGCCGACGCGATGACGCCGATCAGGTTCGGAGAGACGCCCTCGCGCCCGATCAGCGGAGGGAGCAGGTAGAGCGCCAGTCCTGCCCCACCGACCGCAACGGCGGCAAGGATCACCCAGCGGACCTGCTTCGTGCCCGTGGGCGTGTTCTGCGTGCGCCCCTGCGCGACGAACGCGAGCACCGTCAGGGACAGCGCGAGCGCGGCATGGACGTCGACGCCGCGATGCCAGCTCGCGATCCAGGTGATGTTGTCGTCGGTCAGCGCCCACTTCACGAGGACGTACGCCAGGAGCAGCGCGTAGGGGACACCGAAGACGACCCAGGGCATCAAGCGCGCACGCCCGAGCGCTAACGGTGCGGGGAAGCGCAACGCGAAGCACAAGCCGGCGGACCAGAAGAGCATGAA
>SKSV01000023.1 GCA_007122815.1 Trueperaceae bacterium
AGGTCACCCTTCACTTCCACGACGTAGTCGGCTTGCTTGGTCATCGCTTGCCCTCCACCCGTCCATAACCATGGTGGGCGAGGACTGCCTCCGCCCGCAACAAGAAGCGCTCGCGCCCGTCACTCGACTTGAACCTTCCCGCCACCGCTTGCACCAGAGCGCCCAGCGCACCCTCTGGCAAGAGCCTGGCGCTGTGACCGATCGTGTCGAACGCCTCGTCGACGAAGATCTCTCCGATGGGTCCTGCCACCGCGACCGCAGCCCAAACCAGACCCGAGACGACAGCGGGGTCCACCAGCGGGGTGGGCTGCAGTAAACCGTTCGTACCGTGTGCAACCGTCCCGTTGGAGCCGGGCACGGTAGCTATCTTCGCGCCATGGGCGACGCTCGCCACGCGCCCGTTTACGTCGTGGTCGTGAGTGGCGTGGAGCAACAAGGCGTCCACCGGGAGGTCGAGCGTGCGCCGCGGTGCCTGCACGCCCACGCTGAACGCGAAGCGCCCCTGACGCCACCCCAGCAGCTCCGCCAGGCCCGGCAGGCCGACCGCGTCGCCGGCCTCCACGTGCAGGACGGTCCCGCCCGACATGTAGACCTGTCCGCTTCCGTGACCGTCGGCGACCACCTGTAGGCAGCCGCTGGCCTGGTTGAGCGAGAGGTACTGGATGAGGTTCGCGAGCACCCCGTCGCCGAGACGTCCCTGCAGGGCGTTCACCACGTGCCTCCCTGCGCCCCGGCCGACCCTCGCGCGCCGGGCGCGCTCGCCACCAGTTTGCCACAAGGCGGTCCCAAGGCACGAGAAACAATCCATGGTCCTAGGCTCGAAGCTGCGGCGCGGCTCGGACGGGATGTGGCCTGGCCGGCGGCGCGGTCGCCATCGGAGGGCCTCATGGGGGCGTGGTAGCCTCGGCGCGCTGAGGGGAGCGCGCATGCACAACATCTGTCTGATACCCGGCGACGGCATCGGCCACGAGGTCGTACCCGCCGCGCGCCGCGTTC
Organism: Trueperaceae bacterium; assembly: GCA_007122815.1. Taxonomy (GTDB): domain Bacteria; phylum Deinococcota; class Deinococci; order Deinococcales; family Trueperaceae; genus CSSed10-48. The sequence goes on from SKSV01000023.1 coordinate 997, forward strand.
TGGAAGCCGCCGAGCTGCCTCTCCGCTTCGTGCACGCCGAGGCCGGTTGGAGCACCTTCGAGAGGCTCGGGACCTCCGTGCCCGACGCCACCATCAAGGCCATCCAGGCTGCCGACGCCACCCTCGCCGGCGCTTTCACCGCCCCGAGCGTGAAGGTGGCGGGCTTCCAGGGCGCCATCCGCTACATGCGCCGCACGCTCGATCTCTACGCCAACTTGCGACCCGCGAAGACCCGGCCAGTGCCCGGCTGCCTGCCGGGGATCGACATGCTGATGGTGCGCGAGAACACCGAGGGGCTCTACGTCGAGTTCGAGCGGCGCTACAACGACATCGCCATCGCCGACGTGAAGATCAGCCGCTCCGCCTCGGAGCGCATCGCCCGCGTGGCCGCCCAACTCGCGCGCGAGCGCCGCGGTCAGGTCCACGTGGTCCACAAGGCCAACGTCCTGCCCATCACCTCGGGGCTCTTCCTCGAGACCGCCATGGACGTCATCCGGCGCGAGTACCCCGACGTCAAGGCGATAGACATCATCGTCGACGCGTGCGCGATGAAGCTGGTGCGCGAAAGCAGCTCCTTCGACGTGCTCGTGACAACCAACCTCTTCGGTGACATCCTCTCGGACCTGATGGCAGGACTCGTCGGAGGCCTCGGCATCGCGCCCTCGGCGAACTTGGGCGATCGCGAGGCGGTCTTCGAGCCCGTCCACGGATCGGCGCCGGACATCGCCGGGCAAGGCATCGCCAACCCGACCGCGACCATCCTCACCGCCTGCCTGATGCTCGAGCACCTCAAGCTTCGTGAGCCCGCGCAACGCATCGAGGCGGCTGTCGATCGCGTACTCGAGCACGGCCCGCGCACCCGCGACCTGGGGGGCGACGCCGACACCGAGACCTTCACTGACGCGGTCATCGAGACGTATCACGCGCTCTGAGCGCCTAAGCTAACGCGCGATCGCGTCGCCTTGCGTGGTCGCCGAACTCCTTGATCGGGGATGCGAGATCCTTGATGCTGGAGGCGTCAATGCGAACCACGGTGAAGATCGACGACGACGTGCTGCGGGCCGCTCGGCAGCTTGCAGCGAGCAAGGGACAGAGCCTCGGCCAGGCCCTGTCGGATCTGGCGCGGGCCTCCCTGACGCGAACCGCGATGAGTGAATCCCGCAACGGCGTGAAGCTGTTGCCGGTCGACCCCACGGCCTCCGGCTCGACGCTGGAGGAAGTCAACGCCCTACGGGATGAGGACGCGGTCTCCCTGGTTCCTTGAAGCTCGCGAGGCGCACGCGGCCGCTGCTCGAGCGGGAGGCGGTCACGTGGCTGGGGCGACGCGCCAAGCTCGCCGACTCCCGCCTGAGCGTCTCAGGGGACTCAGCCTCATCACCCTGCGATGGGATAACCTCGTGGGCGTGACCCGTTCCAACCACGTGCGCGCCGTGGGGCACGCTTGATGTACGCCCTACAGCAGGCCATGCGGGCCATCCGGGGTAACTGGGTCGCGAGCGTCGCCACCATCACCACCATGACGCTCTCGCTCACCATCCTGGCGGGCTTCAGCCTCCTGTCGCTCAACCTCAACCGTGTCCTGGCCGACCTCCAGACCGAGCTCGAGGTATCGGCCTTCCTCGCTCCCGGCAGCGACGGGCCGGGCCTGCTCGAGACCGTAAGCAGCTGGCCCGAGGTCACGCGCGCCCAGTTCGTCGGGAAGGACCGCGCGCTCGCCGGTCTCGTGGCGGACATCCCCAGCCTCGCAACCGCCGCCCAACTGGTCGACAACCCCCTGCCCGACGCGCTAGAGCTGCGGCTCCTGGACCCAGCCCAGACGCAGCTCGTGCGGGTACGGTTGGAGCAGCTGCCGGGCGTCGTCGACGTCGAGGACGGCAGCGACGCGGTGGAGACGTTCCTGGCGATCAACGAGGCTCTGCGGGTGCTCGGGTCGATCCTCATCGTGGTGCTGCTCTCTGCCGCCCTGTTCGCCATCGTCAACTCCATTCGCGCGGCCATAACCGCGCGTCAGGACGAGATCGAGGTGCAGCGCCTGGTGGGCGCCACGCGCGCTTTCATCCGCGCCCCGTTCCTCATCGAGGGCTTCCTGCTGGGGCTGTTCAGCGCGGTGGTGACGCTCGGCCTGACCATCCCCGGCTACCAGTTCGTGGTCGCTCGCCTCAGCGAGCAGCTCCCCTTCGTGCCCTTCGTGCGCGACCCGGTGCTGCTGGGGCAGGTGGCGGTGCTCTTGGCGCTGCTCGCGCTGCTAGTGGGGCTGGTCGGGAGCGCGATCTCCGTGTCGCAGCACCTGCGGGAGCGCGACTGATGCGGCTCCCGCCCGGGCGGCAGCGGCGCGCCAGGAAGTGGGCGTGGACGCCGCTCGCGCCCGCCCTCGTGGCGCTCGCTCTCGCGGCGCTGCTGGCGGTGACGCTCGCGCCACACGTGTCTGCCCAGGTCGACCGCAGCGAGCAGCTCCGCCTGCAGGACGCCATCGACGAAGGCCAGCGGCTGCTGGAGTCGCGCCGCGCGGAGATCGAAGCCATCACCCGCGAGCTGGGCGCGCTCGACGCCAGCCTGCGCGAGCAGGTCGCGGAGCGCGACCGGGTCGCCAACCGTATCCTCGAGCTGCAGCGCCAGCGCGACGAGCTGACCGCCGAGGTCGCGCGCCTAGAGGGAGAGCGAGACGCCGCCCTGGAGCGCATCGCGGCGCTCGAGGCCGACCTCGCGCTGATGGAGGAGCGCGTCCGCGGTCTGCTCGTGAACCTGCACCGCAGCCGCAGCGGCCGCGTGGCCGGGGTGCTCGCGCGCGCGGAGTCCTTCCACGACCTGCGCGTGACCCAGTACTACGTCGGCCTCCTGGCGCAGCACGACGTGGCGGTCGTGCGCGACCTGGACACCCTGCTGCAGAGCATCGAGGTGGAGCGCAGCGAGCTGGAGGCGCGCATCGCCGAGCTGGCGGCGCGCCGCGACGAGCTCGCCGCAACCGTGGTGCAGCTCGAGGGCACCCAGGTGCAGCTCGCCACCCTCATCGCCGAACTCGAGTCGACCCAGGCCGGTCAGCGCGCGCAGCAGCGTGCGCTGCTGCAGGGACAGGAAGCGCTGGAGCAAGAGCTCCAACGGCTCGACCAGGCGCTGCTGCAGGAGATCGCGCGCCTGGAGGCCGAAGAGCGCAGGCTGCGGCAGCAGGCGCAGGAGTTCGTGGACGACCGTGCCCGCGCCGCCTCCCTGAGCGCCCAGGCGGACCAGGCCCGCGCCCGCATCGACAACCTCACCTCGCCCACCCCGGCGCCCGCCGCCGGGTACGTCTCCCCGCTAGACGACGCGGTCGTCACGAGCCGCTTCGGCGAGGGCAACAACAGCTTCGTGTCGCTGCGCGCGAGCGCCGCGGGAGCAGCGGCCCGATCGGTGCGCGGCGGTGTAGTGATTTCGGTTGCCTCGGGCGGCGTCAACGTGGGATACATGGTGGCGGTGAGACACGACGAGACGATCACCACGGTCTACACGAACCTCCAGCCACCAGTGGTCGAGGTCGGTGACCGCGTGAGCAGCGGGCAGGTGGTCGGGTACCTCGGCGGGAGCACCTTCGTCCCGCCCGACGTGCTGCGCTTCTACGTGCGCAGCACCAACGCGGCCGGCACGGCCGTCTTCGTCGACCCGGCCTCCGTGCTGGGCATCTGACGGGACGAGGCTGCCGAAAATGCGTTGCAGACGATGCGGGACCGTCGCTCCAGCCGGCATGCGCTTCTGCGGGCGCTGCGGTCACCCGCTCCCCACACACTCCGCGAGCGGCGAGCGAGAACGCCGGCGCGTCAGCGTGATCTTCGTCGACCTGATGGGGTTCAGCACGCTCACGCACGGGCTCGACCCGGAAGAGCTGCGCGACCTCGCCGATGAGGTCCTCACCGTTGTCGCCGGCGTGGTGGAGGACTTCGACGGTCACGTCGACGCCTTCCGCGGCGACGGCCTGATCGCCGTGTTCGGGGCGCCCCACTCGCACCCGGACGACCCCTACCGGGCCGTCCTGGCGGCGTCCGCCGGGTTGCGCGCAATAGAATCGATCGGAAAGAGCAAAGGGCTCGACCTGCACGGCCGCGCCGGTGTCACCACGGGCGTGGTGGTGGCGGGCAGTGTCGGTTCGGGTCGGGTACGCGAGTACACCGTCATGGGGAGCGTGGTCAACCACGCGAGCAGGCTCGAGACCGCTGCGCGGCCCGGGCAGGTGCTGGTGTCGCGAGAGACCTTCGAGGCCACCCGCCACCGCCTCAGCTTCACTCGCGTCGAGGGCCTCGAGCTGGCGGGCTTCCCCAACGTCACCAGCGCCTTCGCCTTCGCGGCCGACCGCGAGCGCGACTCCGACCCCTACCGCCGCCTCCCCCTCGTGGGGCGCAAGAGAGAGCTCCAAGAGCTGAGCGAGGCGCTCGAGCGCGCGCGTGAGCGGGGCCGCGGAGAGCAACTCTGGCTGGTCGCCGAGGCCGGGGCGGGCAAGTCCCGCCTCTTGCAGGAGTTCGCCTCGCGTGTCGACCCTCGCACGACGCTGGTGGGCTCGCTGCGGGTGCGCCGCGTCGACGACTTCAGCGACGGCGGGCCCGACTGGGACGCCCTGGCGGCGCAGGTCCTGGGGGTGAGCTCGAGCGCGGACGAGCGCACGCGCTTGCGTCTCATGCAGGAGGCGCTACAGCGTTACCTGCCGAACGAAGCTCACTGGCATCGCCTCGTGCTGCGAAGCCTAGCCTTGGTGCCGACTCCCACCTGGACGCGGCTCGAGCGGCGCGACGTCGACCGCACCGTGCTGGCCTGGCGCGACTTGCTGCAGAGCGTGTTGCGCTCCGAGCCCGGCAGAGCTCTGCTGCTGCTCTGCCCCAGCGAGCGCTTCGCTCCGCGCCTCGACGAGTTCGCAGCCTTGGTAGCTGACGCCGACCTGCCGGTGCTCGTCGTGCGCCCCAGCCGCGGACGCGATCTGCCCGAAGGCGCCCAGCGGCTCGAGCTCGAACCCCTCTCGCGCGAGGAGAGCCTGCAGCTGCTGGAGCAGGTCGTCGACCCGGTCTTCGGGGTGGCGGCTCGCGCACTGGTGGAGCAGGTGGGCGGGATCCCCGCCTCCATCTTCGAGCTCGCGCGCGCGCTCACCATCACGCAGGACACCAACGTCTCGAGCTCCCTCGTGTCGCTGCTGCAGACGCGCCTCGACAACTTCTCGCCGGATGCCCGCCGGGTACTGGCGGTCGCCGCCCTCACCGGTGAGCGCTGCTGGGAGCAACTCCTGGCCGCCGTGGTGCCCGGGGCGGCAGCCCATCTCGGCCCGCTCCTGCACGCCGACGTGCTGACTCGGGAACCCGAGAGCGAGCTCGGTGAGCACGTTGCCTACCGCTTCCGCTCCGAGCTCATGCGCCGCGCGGTGCTGCACATGATCCCCTTCTCGGACCGCCCCGGCCTGCACCTGCGCATAGCCACCTGGCTCGAGCAGCACGCGCCGCTCGCGTTCTCCGAGGCGATCGCCGAGCACTTCGTGAAGGGCGGCTCGAGTGACGCGGCCTACGCGCACTACCTTGCCGGTGCCGGTGAGGCGGTCGCCGACTCCGACCGCGCCCGCGCCGAGCGCCTCTACGGAGCCCTCGCTCGCCTCGAGGTGGACGCCGAGTTGCACGCCCAGGGTGCGCTGGCCCACGCCGAGGCGGCTTTGGGCTGGGGCGACGCCGAGCTCGCGCGCGCGAAGCTCGACCACGCGGTCGCCTTCATCCGTGATTGCGACGAGGACTCCTGCGCTCCCCTGCGCGAGGCCCTCACCCGGCTCGAACGCGACGTCGCCGCCCTCGCCCGCTCCCCCGCGACCGTCTTGGCCGACTGAAGCCGAGCTCAGCCGCTCGGGTTCCCAACCTCAACCGCTCTCGCTGCCGAGCGTCGCGAACCACTCCTTGAACGAGGGCTCGACCTCCACCAGCGCCCGCGCGACGTCACCGCGATGCCTGCCGCCAGCTCCAGCCACCGGCGCCACCGCGGCGTGGAGCGACTGCACGAAGTCCCACGGCTCGCGCTCCTCGCCCGCAACGAGCTCCCAGGCGCGCAACGTGAACAACCCCTGGAAGTGCATGGAGCGCTCCAGGCGCAGCCGGCCACGCGGGTACTCGAACGCTCCGAGGTCGCGCCGGGTGTCGTCGCCGCCGGCGGCCTGCACCGCCGCCCAGGCGAGCACGCGCTGCGCCACGGAGTCCGCACCCGCGCTGCGCAACGCCGCGAAGTAGATCACGGTGGCCAGCAGCTCGTCCAACCAGGTGACGCGCAGACGCAAGCCGGCCAGGCTCGCCGCGGCGTGACCCCACTCGTGACCGACGATCAGGTC
>SKSV01000062.1 GCA_007122815.1 Trueperaceae bacterium
ACCACCAACGCCAAGCGCCCCGCCAGCATGTCGACGATCCAGGCCTCGTAACGCTCCAGGAGGTCGTTCACCTCACCCACCGTGGCGCGCGGGTCGAGGTGCAGCTCGAGCTCGCTGCGCAGCACACGGTACGTCTCGCCGTCCGCGTCCTCCACCACCGAGACGTCGTCGGGGCCAGGAGCCATGGGGACGGAGAGGTCGTACGTCGCGGCCAGTGCCGGGTCGTTGGGCTCGCCTTCGAGACGCACGCCTTGCGGCTCCGTCTCGTCCGAGACCGTGACGACCACCTCGTCGAAGCGGCTCTCGTCGGCGACGCTCGTGGCGCGCACCGTCACGTCGCCGGGTGAGAGGCCCGAGACGCGGCCTTCGTCGTCCACCACGGCGACGCTAGCGTCGGAGGTGCTCCAGGTTACGGCGGTCGAGGCGTCGCCGGCAACGTCGACCTCCATCTCCAGGGTGATCTCGTCGCCGACCTCCACGGTGCGTGGGCCGTCGAGGATCGTCACCGCCAACACCTCACTGGGGCCGGCGGTGTCCTCGGCAGCGCAGGCGGCCAGCGCCACGAGGGCGAGAGCGGCCAGTGAGGTTGCGGTCATCCGGGCGAAAGGGAGGGTGCGGCCGAGCCGTTCGAGGTGTCGAGACATCCGGTACCTCCGCGTCATCGTCGTCATCGAGATCGGATGGCGGGTACCCTAACAACGGAGACGTGAGAGGCATGTGCCCTGTGCGTTTTCTGGCGACCCGATCGCGTTCACGGGGCTATAGTCGCCCACGAGAGACGGTTAGGAGGAGCTCGCGATGAAGCGTCTTCTGGTACGTGCCGCAGCGGCGGCTGCCCTGATTGGGCTCCTGGTGGCCTGCACCGAGCACCTGGCGCCGGCGCGGCTCCAGTTCACGATGATGCCGACGGGGAACTTGGGTTACGAGGTCAGCCAGCAGGGCGAGATCACCATCACCGCCCGCAACCTGGTGTTCCGCAACGCACCGGGTGAGTACGGGCTGAGCCTGCAAAGCTACCGCATCGAGTTCTTCGACGAGAACGACGAACCCGTGCCCGCTGGCGACAACGTCCAGGTCGGGACCCTGACCGTTTTCGTGCCGCCCGGGATCCGGTGCGACGAGCCGGACCCGCAGTTCGGTTGCACGATGATGTCAGAAGGCGCGCGCTTCGCTCCCAGCCCCGAGGTGGTGACGGAGGCCGGCTACCAGCTGTTACCGATCGGGATCGCGGAGGCGCACCTGATGCGCTGGTTCTCGGAGACCGAGGACGGCGGCTTCCAGCGTGAACCTCAGCCTGTCGGCTGGCACGCCGACATCACCTTCACGGGTGTGACCACGGCCGGGTCGGCCTACACGTCACCCGTCTACCGGGTCGGCATCGCGCCACCGAACTGAGCCCAACGAGCTTCGCTCCCTCCGACGTGCGCCGCCACCGCTTGGGTGACGGCGCACGCTCGCGCTTGGGGTAGCCTGGCCGGGCGGAGCGATCGCCACGCGGGAGGTGCCCGAATGTACCGAGTCCGTCTGGTTGCCTTCCTGGCGTTCATGGCCATGGTGCTGAGCGCCTGCGGTTTGCCCAGCGCTCCGAGAGCCAACCCGTGTGATGACCCAAGCTACGAGCCGCTGCGCGGCGCCGCCCTCGCCGACGCCGTACGCGAGCGGCTCAACTTGGAAGGCGAGCCCACCTGCGCGGACCTCGAGCAGCTCACCACCCTGGACGCGACCGGCAGGGGAGTGCGCGACCTGTTGGGACTCGAGCACGCCACCGCGCTCGTCTCGCTGCGCCTCGACGACAACGACGTGAGCGAGCTGAGGCCCATCACCAGGCTGTCTTCGCTCCGTTTCCTGTACCTCGCTGGCAACCCGATCCGTGACCTCACACCGCTGGGCAACCTCGACGACCTCTTCGTGCTCTCGCTGCACGGCGTCGAGGCCATCCCCAACCTGGAGCCGCTGCGTCGGATGACCAGGCTCGAGCACGCCTACCTGAGCGGCACGGGTGCGAGCGACGGCACACCGCTGGCGGGTCTCGTGAGGCTTCGGATACTGCACCTCGAGAGCAACGAACTCGACGACGTCAGCTTCCTGAGCGGACTCACGCAGCTCCGTGACCTCCGCCTGGCGGGCAACCGCATCACGGACGTCTCGGCGCTGGTGGACAACCCCGGACTCGCTGCAGGAGCCAGGGTGGACCTGCGTTCGAACTGCCTGGACCTCACGCCGGGCTCCGCCAGCCGCGGTGAGATCGACCAGCTTCTCGACCGCGGGGTCGACCTGGTGTTCGATCCACAGCGCGACGACTGCTGAGCGTTGCGGCCGTCCCGGGGGTGTCAGCCGTCCCCGGGACGACCGTCCACCACGCGCTCGGTCCCAGCGTAGAGGTTGAAGCGACCGTCCCGGACGAACGCAGCCAGCGTCAGACCGAAGCGCTTCGACACCTCGATCGCGAGGCTCGAGGGCGCCGAGACGGCGGCCAGAACGGCGACCCCGGCTACGACGCACTTCTGCGCGAGTTCAAAGCTCGCCCGGCCGCTGACGCACACCAGGGCGCCGGTCAGGGGCAGGCGGTCCTCGAGGAAGGCCCAGCCCAGGAGCTTGTCGAGCGCGTTGTGCCGCCCGACGTCCTCGCGGACCGCGAGCAGGGTGCCGTCGCGCTCGAAGAGCCCGGCGGCGTGCAGTCCACCGGTGCGCTCGAAGAGCGCCTGCCGCTCGCGCAAGCGTTCGGGCAGGCTCGCGATCAGCGAGGGGGCCACCGGAGGAGACTCGGGCACCGGAGAGCAGCCGTCCATGCTGAGCGCCTCGAGCTGTCCCTTACCGCAGACCCCGCAGGCGCTCGTGGCGGCGAAGCGCCTCAACTCGTGCGCTTCGGGGCGGCGAGCCGTGGGCGCGAGGTCGACGTTGATGACGTTGTAGTGCTGCTCCTCGTCGACGTCGGTGCAGTAGGCCATGCCGCGCAGGTCCTGCCGGGACCGCACTATGCGCTCCGAGAGCAGGAAGCCGGCGGCGAGCTCGAAATCTGCGCCGGGAGTGCGCATGGTCAGCACCAGCGGTACCGCCCCTTCGGGCTCGAGGGAGCGCAGCTCGAGCGGCTCCTCTCCCGCCACGCGGTCGAGCGCGCTGGTGGCCGGAGCGAACCCGAGTTCGCCGTCGCTGCCGAAGCGCATCACGCGCACTCGAGCCGCCGGCGAGGCGCGCCTCACGGTCGGGGTGCCGCCCGATCCCGGGCGCCGGCCCGGTCGGAGTCGCTCGCCTTACGCACGCGGACCCTCCCGCCCTTGTAGGCCGGCGTGGCGGCCGTGGACGAGCGTTCACCGGGATCCAGGAGCACGTTCGCTTCCGGCCAGTGGACCTGCACCGCCCCGCGGGCGAGTGGGCCGACGCTCACGCGCCCGAACAAGCGCCCGAAGTCGCTCTCGACCACCACCGCACCACCTTCTGCCAGACCGCGCTCAGCGGCATCATGCGCCGACAGGATGACCGCGTCGCGGCGCAGACCCCCCAGCGGGTCACGGTCCTCGTGCACCATGCTGTTGAACTGCTTACCGCGGCGCGTCACCAGCACCAGGCAGTCTTCTCCGTCGGGCGCGCTCTCGCGCCAATCCGCGCGGCCGAAACGTGCCCGGCCTCCCGGTAGCGCGAACGCTGGGCCTTCGCAGAGATGCGGACCGCCGTACTGGAACTGGTCGCCCTGCCGGGCGAGCCCTTCGATGCCCCGGTAGGCGGGTATGACGCGGGCGATCTCGGCTCGCACCGCCGCCGTCGACCCGAAGCGGAGCGCGTCCGCCAGCTCCGGCCGGGCACGCGCTACCACCTCGCAGAGCACGAAACCTTCGGGACGCGCCTCCGCGACGCGCGGCCCGGGCACTTCGGGGCTGAACACCACCCGCCTCTCGGTGGTCGTCTCGGTGACGCCTCCCGGCACCTCGTAGCGCGTCGTCGCGGGGAGCACCACGACGGTGTCGGACGGGTCGGCGAGCATCTGGGGCGAGAGCGTCAGGTCCATGTGGACGCGCAGCGGGACGCGCGCGAGCGCCTCGTCCACCCCGCCCGGGTCGGGGAGCACCTCGCGGAACGAGCCGCCGACCGCGAGCAGCACGTCGATGAGACCGTCGCGGGCGGCGTCGATCATGGCGGGTGTGGTGAGACCCGGCTCGCTGGGCACCTCGAAACCGTACGCCTCACTGAGTTCGGCCGCACGCTGCGGCGTTATCGGGTCACCACCGGGGAAGGCGGTCGCGTAAGCGCCCATCTCGGCGCCACCCTGCACGCCGGAGTGGCCCCTTATCGGCATCAACCCGCAGCCGTCGCGGCCGACCATGCCGCGCGCGAGGGCGAGGTCGACCACCGCACGCACGTTCTCCTCACCGTGCGTGTGGTGCGTGAGCCCCATACCCCACACGAAGACGCCTCTCGCCGCGCCACCAAGGAGGCGCGCGTACTCCTCCATCTGCGAGCGCGTGATACCGCTCTCGCGTTCCAAGCGCTCCCAAGGTAGGGCGGCGACGTCCGAGGCCAGCTCGGCGAAGCCGGCGGTCGCGCTCTCCACGAACGCCTCGTCAGCGAGGCCTCCCTCGATCAGGGCCTTCAGCGCGCCGCGCAGGAAGGCGCGGTCGCCGCCGGGTCTCACCTGGTAGAAGCGGTCCGCGACCTTGGTGCCGAAGAGGGCGCTCTCTACGTCGGAGGGGACCCAGTAGGAGTCCATCCCGGGCTCGAGGTAGGGGTTCACCATCACCACCTGCGTGCCGGCCTTCTTGGCGTGGTAGAGGTACTTCATCAGCACGGGCTGGTTCTTGGCGGGGTTGGAGCCCACGAAGGCGACGACGTCGGTACCGATGAGGTCGCGGTAGCTGCAGGTGGTGGCTCCCACGCCGAGGCTGGCCTTGAGCGCCACGGTCGAGGGGGCGTGGCAGACGCGTGCGGCGTTGTCGATGTTGTTCGTGCCCAGCGCGCGCATCGCCTTCTGGGCCTGGTAGTAGGTCTCGTTCGGTATGCCCCGGCTGGTCAGGTACAGGTACGTTCGTTCTGGTGCCGTGTCCCTCAGCCGCGCCGCGATCAGCTCGAGCGCTTGCTCCCAGGACACCCTGGAGAACCCGCGCTCCCCGGCGCGTCGGATGATCGGGTGCGGGATGCGGCCGAGCTCGCGCAGGTCCCGCGTACGCAGTGCCCGCAGTGCCGCTGCATCGCTTAGCCTGCCCTGGTCCAGCTCGGGCATGGTGTTGAGGCGAAGGAGTCGCAGGCGCACGTTGCACAGGTGCACCCCGTCCACGGTCCAGTCGCTCAGGCCGTCGCTGCCGAGCGCGCAGCCGTCGCAAACGCCGTGCCTCAGTAGGCGCCAGGCGTAAGGGAGCTGCGCGCGGTTCTCCCAGGCCGCGCGGAAGACCTCGCCGAAGTTCTCGACGTGCGTGAACGGCACACGCGTCGCCCAAGTGCTCGGGTCCCAACCCCTGCGGGGCGCGCGCACCGGGTCCTTCGGGCGGCTGCTAAGGATGCCCATCAGCTCACCTCATCTCCAACGGAACGGTGCCGAGACGCTGCGCGACCGTGCCTGCCGGTGCCCCAGCCTATTCGACACCGCTACCCGACGGGGCAAGCAGGTCGAGTGAGGCAATCCATCGAGTCGGGTCTGGCGGTCCGCTACACTCGCCGCATCGGACCGCCGCCGCCTCAGGGGCGCTCGCGCTGGTCCCGTCCGATCGGACGCCTAGGAGGTCGCATGCCCGTCTACACTTACCGCGCGCGAGACCGCAGCGGCAAGGTCGTGACCGCCACGATGGAGGCCGCCACCGAACGCGAGGTGGCCGCGTCGCTGCGCGACAAGGGCATGTTCGTCTCGGAGATCAAACCTCCCGCGCGCGGTCTCAACATGGACATCAAGATGCCGGCGTTCATGGACGCGCCGGGCCTGCGCGACGTGACGATCTTCAGCCGCCAGTTCGCGACGGTCATAGCCGCCGGCCTCCCGGTGGTCCAGTCGCTCAACATCCTGCAGCGCCAGGCCGACAAGCGCGGGATGAAGGAGGCGCTGAACAAGATCCGGCAAGACGTCGAGACCGGCCTACCTCTCTCCGACGCGCTGGCCAAGTTCCCGCGCATCTTCAACAAGCTCTACATCTACCTCGCGCGCGCGGGGGAGGTATCGGGCAACCTCGACGGCATCCTCGAGCGCGTCGCGACCTACATGGAGAAGCAGCAGGCGATCCGCGGCAAGGTCAAGTCAGCGATGACCTACCCCGCGGTCGTGCTCGTGATCGCCATCGCGGTGACGTTCTTCCTGCTGACCGGGATCGTGCCGCAGTTCGCCCAGATCCTCGACCAGCTCGGGGGTGACCTGCCGCTCATCACGCAGGTCCTAGTCGCGATCAGCGATTTCCTGCGCTTCCAGTGGTACATCCTGCTGGCCGTGGTCGTGGCGACGGTGGTCGGTATCGGCTTCTACTACCGCACGAACAACGGTCGTCACGTCATCGACCGCATCCTGCTGAGGTTGCCGGTGCTCGGAACGCTCGTGCAGAAGAGTTCGATCGCGAGCTTCTCCCAGACCTTCGGGCTGCTCCTGCGCAGCGGCGTCAACATCGTCGAGGCGATCGACATCACCAAGGGAACGGCCGGCAACGCCATCGTCGAGGACATCCTCACGGAGACTAAGGACGCCGTGCAGCGAGGCGAGCAGGTGAGCGTGACGCTGATGAAGTACCCCCAGGTCTTCCCGCCGCTGGTGAGCTCGATGGTCGCGATCGGTGAGGAGACAGGCGCCATCGACGCGATGCTCGAGAAGATCGCGGAGTTCTACGAGCGCGAGGTGGACGAGGCCGTCGAAGGACTCACCGCCGCCCTCGAGCCCATGCTCATAGTCTTCCTCGGCGTCGTGGTCGGCTTCATCGTGGCCGGCATGTTCCTGCCGATGTTCGCGATCATCGGGCAGCTGAGCGGGTAGCGCTTCAGAGGCCTGTAGAGGCCCATTGATCCTGGCGGACTTCGGCATTTCGTAAGAGCGATGGCGGAGGTGTGGCGCTCCGAAGAATGTGGCATTTCGAGTGAGAGGTTGTTGCCGATCGGGCTCGTGCGACCGCAGCTAGTGGTTCTTAACGATGGCCAGAACGACGTATGGGGCAGCCTTCGAAGCGAAGATTGCCCCATAC
>SKSV01000382.1 GCA_007122815.1 Trueperaceae bacterium
CGGGCCACCCCCCTTCGGCGACACGGCGCAGCCAGCGGCCGTCTTCCAGGAGGAGGCTAGACGCATCGTGGCCAACACGCCGACGGTGCGCTGGGTGAGACCGAGTCGGCACGAGGAAGGTCCTGGCACCGGACACGACAGCGGCGACGTGGAGTTGACTGGCGGCGTGGAGTGGACTGCCGGCGTGGAGTGGACTGCCGGCGGCCTGGAGTCGACCGTTAACGCCGAAGAGGACTCGCCCGACGAGCGCGAACCCGTACCGGTGCCGAGCGTGGCTGGTGCCGGCGCCGCCCGCGGCAACCTCCTGCACAAGCTGCTCGAGGAACTCGTGACCGGCGAGACGAGCGCCGACCCAGACGCCCTGCGGGAGCGCGCCCGCACGCTGCTGGGGCAGCTCACTAGCGACGGTGGGCGGCCCCCCGACCCCGAAGAGGTTGCCACCTCCGCACTGCGCGCATGGGAGCTCCCACAGGTATCCACCCTGCGCGAACGTCTGGTGGCCGAGTTCGACGTGGCAGGGCACCAGCGCACGCCCGACGGGACAGTCCTCTACGCGGGCGTGGCAGACGCCGTGGCGCTGGGCGATGACGGTCGCGCGACGGACGTGATCGACTGGAAGAGCGACGTGAACCCGAGCGCAGTGACCTTGGAGCGCTACCGTGAGCAGCTAAGGGCGTACCTGAGGCTCACTGGCGCGCCGCGGGGATGGTTGGTCCTCGCGACCCGAGGTCGGGCGGAGCGCGTCGATGCGCCGTTGAGCACGAGCCGATCGTAAGCTGCCCACGACATGACGCAAGACGTGCATCACCGCCGTCGACACGTTCGCAGCGGACCACAAGGCGCGTGACGCCGTCGTATGGAACCTGACGATCATCGGGGAAGCCGCACGCAGCATCCCGCCGGAAACCCAAGAGGCCAATCCCTACATTCCGTGGGCGAGGATGTAACGCAGCCACTCGCAACGTCTTGGCCATCGGCGAACCGCTGCCGTTGTGGGCCGAACTGGGGCACCTGTATACTGAAGCGTGCAGGAATACGTCTTCGAACTGTACGTCGCGGGCGACGGCCTTCGCTCGCGCACGGCGGTCGAGGTCCTCAACAGGATGTGTGAAGACCGACTCGCCGGCCGGCACGAGCTCACGGTGATCGACGTGCACTTACACCCCGAGCGCGCCGAACGCGCCAAGATTCTCGCGACGCCGACGCTACTGCGGCGATATCCCACCCCTGAGGTCCGCATCATCGGCGACCTCGGGCTGACCCGAAGCGTGCTCGCCCAACTGGGAGTACCCGTTGACGGTGCACCGACGGTCAGCAAGTCCCAGGAAGACACGTGAGGCCATCGTGACGATTTCGACTCCGACCATGAGGAAGGTGCCGACCGGCGTGCCCGGTCTCGACACGATCACCAAGGGCGGCTTCCCTGAAGGGAGGGCGGTCGTCGTCGCTGGGACTGCCGGAAGCGCCAAGAGCGTGATGGCGGCGCAGTTCCTCAAGGGTGGCATCGAGGCCGGCGAGCCGGGCGTGTTCGTGACGTGCGAGGAGACGAACGCAAGCATACGCGACAACCTCCGCGGGTTCGGTTGGGATGTCGCCGCCTGGGAGTCGGACGGCTTGTGGGCGTTCGTCGACGCCACCCGTTCGCTCGACGGCGCGTCGATACAGGCTGGTTCGTACGACCTAGAGGCCCTGTTGGCGCGCATCAGGGCGACGGTCAACCGGTTGGGTGCGACCCGCATCGTGATCGACTCCCTAGACGGCCTCTTCGAGCAGTTCAACCGGGACGTGCACTTCAGGAACGAGCTGCAGCGCGTCATCACGCGACTGAGCGACCTCAGAGTCACCACGCTCCTCACGACTGAACGCGACAGCGAGTACGGCGCGCCGTCGCGCCGGGGTGTCGAGGAGTTCTTGACCGACAACCTGATCCTGCTGCGCAACGTGCTTACGGACGAGAAGCGTCGGCGCACCGTCGAGATCGTCAAGTTCCGCGGCACCAGCCACGGGACCGGCGAGTTCGGCTTCTCCGTCAACGGCTCCGGCATCAGCGTGATACCCCACCTCGACATCACGGACGATCGCGTTCTAACCGACGAGCGCATCACTTCGGGCAACACGAAGCTCGACAGCATGGTCGATGGTGGTCTCTTCCGAGACTCGATCGCGCTCGTCTCCGGAGCTGCCGGCACGGGCAAGACCTTGTTGATGACGTCGTTCGTGGCGGCCGGCGTGGCCCTGGGCGAGCGTTGCTTGGTGTTCGCGTTCGAGGAGCGGAGGGAGCAGCTGATCCGCAACGCGCGCGGCTGGGGGGTCGACTTCGAGGCCATGGAGCGAGACGGCCTGCTCAAGATCGTCGCCGTCTACCCGGAGATCGCGACGCTCGAGGATCACCTAGTCGCCATCTCGAACCTGGTCGAGGAGTACCGCCCGACGCGAGTAGCTGTCGATAGCCTCTCGGCTCTCGAGCGCGTCGGCACCGGGGACGGCTTCCGGAAGTTCGTCGTGAGCCTGTGCGCCACCTTCAAGCACCGCGGGCTGACGGCCATGTTGACGTCTACAACGCCCACGTTCCTGGGCGGGACATCGCACAGCGAGTCGCACCTCTCGACGGTCACCGACCTGATCGTCCTGCTCAGACACAGCGAGGTCGCCGGCATCCTCCGCCGCGGGTTGATGGTGCTCAAGATGCGCGGTTCGCGCCACGACAAAGAGGTCCGCGAGTTCACGGTGGACTCGTTGGGCATGCACATCGGTGAGGTCTCTACCCATCCGATCATGGTGCCAGGGGAGCTGCCGCAGATGCCCGCCGACGGAGATGATGACCAGGGTCCGGACACCGGCTGAGTATGAGCCGTCCGCCCACCCACCCAGACCACGAGCACCTGCGTGCGATCTACGACCAGATGGTCGACGGCATCCTCATCGTCGACGCGCACGGCATGATCGTGTGTGCCAATCCCGCGGCCAGGCACATGTTCGCCGGGCGCAGCAGCACGCTCGAGGGTCAGATCTTCGGGTTCCCCGTCGCCGACCGGAACGCGGTCGTGATAGACCTGTTCAGCCACCGGCACAGCATGCGCACGGCGGAGATGCGCGTCGCGGCGATCGAGTGGCGCGGTGAGCTCGCGCACCTTCTCACCCTGCGCGACATCACCGAGCAGACTCTCCTGCTCAACCAGCTCGAACGAGCCGCCAACTTCGACTTCGTGACGGGCCTGCCGAACCGGAAGCAGTTCTTCCGGCAGCTCGAGCGGACCCTCAGCGGGTCCCGGCGTCACGGGGGACTCGTGGCGCTGCTCTTCATCGACCTCGACGACTTCAAGAGCGTCAACGACGAGTACGGGCACGGTACCGGCGACGCGTTCCTCAAGATGGCGGCGCAACGGCTCGGGGGCCTCCTCCGCGATGAGGACAGCGTGGCCCGCCTGGCGGGTGACGAGTTCACCGTCTTGCTCACGCAGCTCGAGCAGCCACGGGAGGCCGAGTCCGTCGCTATGAAGATCGTGGAGAGCCTCGCGAAGCCGTTCAACGTCGACGGACACACGATCAACAGCGGGGCCAGCATCGGCATCGCCTTGTTCCCGCAAGACGCGGACGCCGGTGACCCCCTGATCCGCCGCGCGGATATCGCGATGTACCAAGCGAAGCAGCTCGGGAAGAGCACGTATCGCTTCTACTCGGCGCAGGACAACTACGAGGCCAGGTAACTCCGAGCTCGAGGCACGCTTCGTGTGCCCTTACCCTGGCGGTTCACCGGCCCGCACGTCAACTCGCCGACGCCGCGGCGTCCCTGAACACCGCCGGCCGCGCCGAGAGGATCAGGCGGTGCGTCCCGCCGTCTAGCGTGACCCGTACCGCACGCTCTTGCACGCCCAACGACACGCCGTCGACGAGCGCATGCCAGGCCGGCCGCGCACGACCGACGTCGTTCTCGACCAGGATCTCATAGCGGCTCGACCCCACCCGCACGCTCGCCTCGAACCCCGGCCAGGTGGTGGGGATGCAGGGCTCGACCACTAGTGTGTCGCCCTCGCGGCGGAGCCCCAGGATGCCCTCGACCCCCGCGCTGTACATCCACGCTGCAGAGCCCGTATACCAGGTCCAGCCGCCGCGCCCGACATGCGGCGCCAGCGCGTACACGTCCGCAGCGACCACGTAGGGCTCGACCTTGTAGCGCTCCACCGCTGCGGCCGTGCGCGCGTTACGTATGGGGTTGAGCAGGTCGAACAAGGCCGCGGCTTCGTCGCTCAGCCCCAGCCTCGTGAACGCCAGGATCGCCCACATCGCAGCGTGGCTGTACTGCCCACCGTTCTCGCGTAGCCCGGGCGGGTAACCCTTGATGTAGCCGGGATCGAGCGGGCCGCGGTCGAAAGGTGGGGTGAACAGCAACACCAAGCGGTCGTCGGGGCGAACCAGGTGCTCGCTCACCGAGGCCATCGCAAGCCGCGCGCGCGCAGGGTCGGCGGCCCCCGAGAGCACCGCCCACGACTGCGCGATCGAGTCGATGCGGCACGCCTCGCCATCAGCGCTCCCGAGCCAGGTGCCGTCGTCGAACGTCGCCCGTCGGTACCAGGCGCCGTCCCAGGCCTCGCGCTCGAGCGACGCTCGCACGTCGACCGCGTGCGCACGCCAACGTCGCGCTCGCCCCGGATCTCGCTCCTCGGCCAACGGCGCGAAGAGCTCGATGGTGCGCACCAGCAGCCAGCCGAGCCACACGCTCTCTCCCGTGCCGCCTTCACCGACCCGGTTCATGCCGTCGTTCCAGTCGCCGGTGCCCATCAACGGCAGGCCCAGAGTCCCCGTGAACGCCACTGCCTGGTCGAGTCCGCGCGCACAGTGCTCGAACAGCGACCCGTTCTCGTCCGACCGGCTCGGCTCGAAGAAGGCGTCGTGCTCGCCGGGACGGAGCGCGGGGCCTTCGATGAAGGGCACGACCTCCTCGAGGACCTCCGCATCACCAGAGCTCGCCACGTAGTTGGCGGTGGCGAAGGCGAGCCACACGCGATCGTCCGAGATCCGCGTGCGCACCCCTCTTCCGGTCTGCGGCAGCCACCAGTGCTGCACGTCGCCCTCGACGAACTGGCGCGAGGCGGCCCTCAGCAGGTGCCGCCGTGTCTCCTCCGGGAGGGCGAACGTGAGCGCCATGCCGTCCTGCAGTTGGTCACGGAACCCGTACGCCCCGCTGGCCTGGTAGAAACCGGAGCGTGCGAGGATCCGGCACGCGATCGTCTGATACAGCAGCCAGCCGTTGAGCATCACGTCCATCGATCGCTCGGGCGTCGCCACCTGAACGGCGCCAAGCACGCTGGTCCAGTGCTCCTCCACATCGCGTAGCACGGCATCGAGGTCGGCCGCGCGGTAGCGGGACACGAGCCCAACTGCCTCCTCGACCGAGGTGCACTCGCCGATGAACGAGACGAACTCGACGCTCTCGCCCGGGGCGACCTCGAAGGTGCGCTGGAGGGCGGAACACGGGTCGAGCCCCGCCCCGGTGCGCCCGGAGAGGCGGGCGCCGCGCCTGAGCGCCGCCGGCGCGGCGAGCCGGCCGCCGCGACCGAGGAACTCCGTGCGATCACCGGTCCAGGCGGCGGCGGGCTCACCCACGTCGGCGAACGCTACCCGCCCGGCGAACTCGGTGGTCCACGGGTTGCGCACCAGCATCGCGCCCGTGGCCGGCTCGATCTCAGTGGTGAGGTGGGGCGCCGAGGCGGCCCGCGAGGTGCCGAGCACCCACTCCGTGTAGGCGGTCACCGAGAGGCGCCTGGTCACATCAGAGCGGTTGTGGAGCGTCAGGCGCGAGACCTTTATCGGATCGGCCAGCGGCACGTACTGGAGCAGACGCATGGCGACGCCGTCGGCTTCGTGCTCGAAGCGGCTGTAGCCGAAGCCGTGGCGGGCGACGTACGTGCCGTCGTCGCGCACGGGTTGCGCGGTGGCGGTCCAGACCTCGCCCGACACCTCGTCGCGCACGAACAGCGCCTCGCCGGCCGGGTCGGCGACAGGGTCGTTCGACCAGGGCGTCAGTTGGTGGTCGCGGCTGTTCTCGGCCCAGGTGGTGCCGCTACCCTCCGCCGACACCAGGAACCCGAAGCCGGCGTTGGCCACGACGTTGATCCAGGGTGCCGGCGTCGTCTGGCCAGCCCGCATGACGATGACGTACTCCCGGCCGTCCGCGCCGAACCCGCCCAGGCCGTTGAAGAACTCCAGCGAGCGCGTGTCGGGCTCGCTGGGCAGCGAGGGTCGTGGCGAGCCGGTGGAGGCGCGGGCAAGCGTACGCTGGCGGCGCGCTGGCTCCAGTTCCGGTGGCTCAAGTGTCGCTGGCTCAAGTGTCGGTGGCGGCGGCGTCGGTGGTGGCGGTGTCGCGGGCGCCGACGCAGGGACCAGCGGTAGGCTTGCGAGCTGGTCGGCGATCGTCCCATGTTCCGCGACCAACGAGACGCGTGCGACCGCGCGCAGCAGCGCTCGCGCCTCTGCGCCAAGCAGGTCGGCACGCAACGTGAACACGGAACCCTGCGCGGGGACGTCACCGAAGCGCGGGCGTGATTGACTGCTGCGCACCGCCGTCTCTATCGCGACCTGGAGGTCCTGCTGGTACGACGCCTCGCGCTCGTTGAGGATGACCAGGTCGACCGCCAGACGCTTCAAGCGCCAGTACTCGTGGGCGCGCAGGAGCTGGCGCACCTGCGCGATGTCGGCCACGTCGCGGATGCGCAACAGCACGATCGGCAGGTCGCCGGAGACGGCGTAAGGCCACAGCCCGGATTGGGGTCCCGCGCCCTGGGCGATCGCACCCGCCGGGGCCCGGAAGCGCGGGTCGAGAACGATCAGCGGGGTCGCGAGGCGCTGGAAGTCGGCCGCTTCGTCGCTGGTGACGTCGAGGAAACGCAGTTGCACCTGCGCTTGCGTCCACGCCCACGTCTTGGCGCGCCCGAAGGCGCTGCGATCGAAGTGCTGATCCACCAGGTCGAGCAGCTCCGCACGCGATGCCGCGACCACCGTCCAGAAGGCGACGCGCGCCACGCCGCCGGCCGGGACCCGGACCCGGCGGCGTAGGGCGAAGACCGGGTCGAGCACGGTACCGACGCTGTTCGACAGCCGCGCGCCACTGTGGACGGCGGTTGCGGC
>SKSV01000100.1 GCA_007122815.1 Trueperaceae bacterium
CGTCGCTGGGGTGATCGGGTTCGTGGGACTGGTGGTCCCGCACGCCGTACGCCTGGCTCTGGGTCCCGACCACCGCCGGCTGCTGCCGATCGCCGCGCTCTGGGGGGCAGGTTTCATGGTGCTCGCCGACCTCGTCGCGCGCACCGTCATCGCGCCGGCGGAGCTCCCGGTTGGCGTGGTGACCGCTCTGGTGGGTGCCCCCTTCTTCCTGGCGCTGCTGCGTCACAAGAGCGCGGCGTGAAGGCCGGGTCGGCGCGCGACGACGTGCTGCGCTTGGAGGGCGTGAGCGCCGCCTACGGAAGCCACGAGGTGCTGTTCGGGGTCGACCTTCGTGTGGGTCGGGGTGAGGTCGTCGGGTTGATCGGGCCGAACGGCTCCGGGAAGTCGACGTTGGTGGGGGTCGTGTCGCGCGTGCTGAGGCCCACGGCCGGGTGCATCAGCGTCGATGGTGGGCGCATCGAGAGCTTCGGGCGCCGCGAGCTCGCCCGGCGCCTCGCGGTGGTTCCCCAGGGGGCCCGCCTGCCCGAGGGTTTCCTGGTGGCGGAGGTGGTTCGCATGGGGCGCACGCCCTTCGTCGGTCTGCTCAGGGGCGCCGGCGCCGAGGACGAGCTGATGGTGGAGCGCGCCATGAAGCAGACGGGCGTCTGGGACCTAGCCGACCGACCCGTCGAGGGTCTCTCGGGGGGCGAGCAGCAGCGGGTGGTGCTCGCGCGCGCGCTCGCCCAAGGACCGCGGGTGCTCGTGTTGGACGAGCCGACGAGCCACCTCGACCTGCGCTACCAGGCCGAACTGCTGCGCACCGCGCGGGCCGCCGCCGCCTCCGGTGTGGGGGTGCTCGTCGTGATGCACGACCTGAACCTCGCCGCGCGCGCTTGCGACCGCCTCTCGCTCTTGAGCGACGGGCGCGTCGTGGTCGAGGGGCGGGTCGAGGAGGTGTTGGCGCGACCGCGGCTCGAGCGCGTCTACCGCACCGAGGTCGAGGTCTTCTCGTCGCCCGGCGGCCCGCTGGTGGTGCCGCGCGTCTGAGCGCGGGCGCGCTCGAAGCTCGCCTCGCTCGGCGGCTCGAAGCGCGCGTGGACCTCGCGCGCCAGCCGGTAGTACTCGACCAACGCCTCGGTAGACGCCCGCCACGACAGACCCTCCATGTCTGCTCGGGCGCGCTGCGCCAAACGCGCGCGCAGCTCGGGTTCGAAGAGGAGGCGAGCGAGCTGGCGCGTCAGACCCTCCTCGTCGCCGGGCTCGAACAGCAGGCCGTTCACTCCGTCCTCTATGACGTCCGTGACACCACCGGCTCGGGCGCCGACCGCCGGCACGCCCGATGCCATGGACTCCATGGCCACGAACCCCAGCGTCTCGGTGTCGGAGGGGAAGGCGAAGACGTCCGCCGACGCGTACGCGGCAGCTAGCTCCTCGCCCGCCAGGTAGCCGGTGAACACCGTAGGCGTTCCCGCGAAGCGCGCGCGCAGCTCGTGCTCGGCCGGCCCCGAGCCCACCAGCGCGAGACGCGCGCCAGGGAGGCGCTGAAGCGGTCCGTGTAGCCAATCGAGCCGCTTCTCGTGGGACAAGCGGCCTACGTAGAGCATCAGCGGGGCTTCGGGGTGCCCGTCGGTGAGCCGTTCCCGCATGGCGCCGTCGCGGCTGCCCGGGTGGTAGCGGCGCGTGTCGACGGCCTTGGGCCAGAGCCGCACCCGGCGTATGCCGAGCGCCCTGGCGGCGTCGACCATGGGCTGCGAGGTGCAGAGGTTGACGTGAGCCTGGTTGTGCACGTCGCGCAGGAAGAGCCGCGAGAGGGGCCCCAGGAAGGCCAGGCGCATGTGCACCGCGTACTGCTCCAGGTCGGTGTGGAAGCTGGCCAGCAGGGGGAGGTCGCGTTGACGTGCCACCAAGGTTCCCCAGAGCCCGAGCACCACCGGGTTGACGACGTGGACCACGTCGGGGGCGAAAGCGTCCATCTCGCGTCCCAGACGTGGTCTCGGCAGCCCGAGGAAGAGCTCGGGGTACCACGGCTTGAAAGCGAAGGCGGGCACCTTCACGACGCGGTGGCCGGCGTAACTCTCGGGGGGCTCGTGGGGCGCGAACACCACGGCCTCGTGGCCGAGCTCGGCCAGGTGATCCAGAGTGTGGACCAAGCGGGTGACGATCCCGTCCACCTTGGGCAAGAACGTCTCGGTGAAGAGCGCGACGCGCATGTCCTGGACCCGAATCCTCCCCGAACCAGCGAGTGCGGAGCAGTCGTGCGCCGCCCTCCACCACGCTACCACCGGGGCCGCAGGGCCTGGTCCGCCCGTGCCCGTCGAGCACCGTCTCAGCGGGCTTCGCTCGAGACCCGGCGGCGCCGCACGCGCCGCAACCACGCCCGCCATGCACGCAGACGGTAGGCCTCGGCGCCGTCGCGCCAGGAGCCGGGGCGGAGCAGCGCCCACAGCGACGCGATCGTGATGACGAAGGGGTGGAGCACGGCCCACGTGACCACCGGCCAGCCGCTCAGGTCGCGGCGTCCCAGGCGCGCGAGACCGAGGTGCATCCCGGGCACTACCACGAGGAGCACGCACGACCACGCTCCGAGCAGCCAGGCGTGCCCGCTCGACCACCATGGCGAGGTCAGCGTCGCGATGCTCAGGCTCAGGCTGTGCAGTCCCAGCAGGGCTATGCCCGAGAGGAAGGAGGGGCGGTAGTGTTGTGGGTGGAGGTAGCGCGAGACCCAGCGGCGGCGTTGGCGCAAGAAGGCGAGCCAGGAGCGCGAGGGAGCTGTCGCCACGCGCGCCTCGATCGTGTCGGCGAACGCAACCGTGGCGCCGGGCAGCCTACCGAGTCGCTGAGCCAGCAGGTCCTCGTCACCCGACGGCGCCCTTCCGGCCACTCCGAACCCTCCGGCGCGCTCGAACGCATCACGTCGGTAGGCCTGGTTGTTGGCCGAGCTGGCCATCACCGCGCCCAGGGAGATCAGCGCTCGGTTGGTCAGCATCAGTGAGACCCAATCGAGGGCCTCCACGTTGGCGAGCAGGCCGCGCGCGGCTCCCTTGCGCGCCGTCTCCGTGTAGCCGAGCACCATCACGTCGCTCTCGCGTGCGCTGAGCATCAGCTCCTGAAGCCAGCCCGTCGGGTGCACGCAATCGGCGTCGGTGGTGACGATCCACGCTGCGGAGCCCGCCGCCACCCCTCGCGCCACCGCGTTGACCTTGGGCGAGAGCCGGCGCGAGGAGGCGCCAACGCGCACGAGGCGTAGGCGGGTGGAGCGCGCTAGGGCGCGCTCCACCACGCCCGCGGTGCCGTCGTCGGAGCGGTCGTCAACCACCCAGACGGTCACGCCGCCGGGGTAGTCCTGCTGCTCGAGCGACGCGAGCGCCGCTGGCAGCCGCTGCTCCTCGTTGCGCGCCGGTAGCACCACGTCGATGTCCGGCCAGCGCTCGCGGCTGCGCGGGCCGCGCGCGTCCGAACGCCTCGACGCGATGACGAGCAGGAGAGCGAGCGAGGCGTAGGCGAGCGCGAGCGCGAAGGTCACCGGCCCCATGCGCGGGCGAGTCTACCAGGCGGGTCGGTGACCGCGATGGGCGCTTTCGCGCGGTAGCCTCGAGCGTGCCAGGTGCGCTCTCGGACGCCGCGTCGTTCCACGGTTGGCTGGGCGGGGTAGGCGAAGGCCACGCTCAGGTGCGCGCCCACGCCTTCCTCCCGCCGCGCAGCGCTCGCTACGAAGCTGCGGGTGAGCCTTGGGACGCGCTGCTAGCGCGCTTGGAGCTGCGGGCCTACACCCACCAGGCACGAGCGCTGAGGCAGCTGGCGGCGGGCGACGACGTGGTGTTGGCGACCGGCACCGCCTCGGGGAAGTCGCTCGTGTACCAGCTCCCCGCGCTGCTGGCCCTCGGCGAGGGCAAGACCACTCTCGCCGTGATGCCCACGAAGGCGTTGGCGGCCGACCAGCTGCTGCGCTTGCGCGCGGCGGCCGAGACCCTCGGGTTGGAGGCCGGCTCGATCGTGCGCTACGACGGCGACACGCCCTCGCCTGATCGTCGCGAGGCGCGTGCTCGAGCGCGCCTCATCATCACCAACCCCGACATGCTGCACTACGGTCTGCTGCCGTTCCACCTCTCCTGGCAGCGCTTCATGGGCTCGCTGGCGTGGCTCGTCGTAGACGAGCTGCACGCCTACCGAGGCGTGCTCGGTGTCCACGTTGCAAACGTGTTGAGGCGTGCCCTGCGGCTGGCCGAGGTGCACGGCGCCTCCCCCCAGGTGGTGGCGGCATCCGCGACCATCGCGAACCCCGCTCAGCACCTCCGGCGCCTCACCGGCCGCACGGCGGTGGCGGTCGACGAGGACGAAGCGCCGCGCGGGCCTCGTGAGCTTGTCGTGTGGCGGCCGAACGACCTGCCTGGCGAGCCGGGCAGGCGCCGCAGCCCCGCGATCGAGGCGGCGGAGTTGGCTGTGGCGCTGGCGAGCTCGGGAGCGAAGACGCTGGTCTTCAGCAACACCCGCCGCGGCGCCGAACTGGTTCGCCGCTACGCGGTGCAGAAGGCACCGCCGGCCATGCAGGCATCGATACTCAGCTACCGCGGGGGTTACACGGCCGAGGACCGCGAGCTGATCGCCGCAGCCTTCCGTGACGGTGACGTGCTCCTGCTGGTGGCGACCAGCGCTCTCGAGCTGGGCGTCGACGTCGGCGGCGTGGACGCGGTGGTGCTCGTGGGGTACCCGGGCTCTCAGGCGGCCTTCTGGCAGCGCAGCGGGCGGGCTGGGCGGGGTTCGGAGCGCAGCCTGACGGTCTGGATCCCCGGGCCCGACCCGCTGGACGAGTACTACCTGCTCAACCCCGAGGTCTTGCTCGAGGGTCGCCCCGAGGACGCCATCGCCGACCCGTGGAACGACGAGCTGCACCCGCTTCACGTGCGCTGCGCAGCGGCCGAGCGTCCGCTTGCACAGGCCGAAACGCTCGTAGCTCCTTGGTTGGACCTCGCCAGCCTGCCGGGTCTGGTCAGGGCTGCCCCGCTCGCCGAGGGCGGGGGAGACGTGCGCTGGGCCAGCGTCCGGCGTTACCCGCACCGTGCGGTTAGGGTGCGTGGCGGTCACGGTCCTGGACGGGTGAGGCTCCGGGATGCGGACGGCCGCACCCTCGGCATGGTCGATGGCGGTGAGGCGCTGCGCGAGCTGCATCCTGGGGCCGTGTACCTGCACCAGGGTCGAGCCTTCGTCTCGGCGCGCCTGGACCTCGAGCGCGGCGAGGCGCTCCTGCTCCCGCACATCGAGGACTACTACACCCAGCCGCGCTCCGAGACCGACGTCGAGGTCTTGCAGGAGTGGCCCGGAGGCGAGCGTCCGGGTGACGCCTGCGCCGGGCCGGAGGTCGTGGCCACCCCGGTCCCGGGCGTACACGTGGGGCGAGTCCGGGTGAGGACCGTCGTCGCCTCCTATGTCCGGCGTCGCTTCGGGCATCGAGGCGTGCTCGACGAGCGTCCGCTCGACCTACCGGAGATCACCTACGACACCCAGGCGCTCTGGTTCGACGTAGATCCCGTCTCGGGTGCGTTGGCGCCCTCAGCGCTCGGCGCCGCGATGCACGCCCTCGAGCACACCTTGATCGGGCTGCTGCCGGCGTTCGTGCTCTGCGAGCGCGCCGACGTCGGTGGCGTCTCGTACCCCGCGTACGGGCCGGACGGACGGGCAAAGGTCTTCGTCTACGACGGTCACCCCGGTGGCGTTGGGTACGCCCGTGCCGGCGCCGCGGTGTTCGATGCCTGGCTCGACGCGGCGGTCGAGCTGTTGGCGCGCTGCCCGTGCCAGCACGGTTGCCCGCGCTGCGTGCTCTCACCCAAGTGCGGGAACGGCAACCAGTTCCTCGACAAGCGCGCCGCCCACGCGCTCGGTACGGGCTGGGCGGCCTGGTCGCGCGCCAGACGGGCGGTGCTAGACTGAGCGCCCGTGCGCGTCGGATTCATCACCCCGATCGTGTGGGAGCGTTACGGCCCCGTCTGGGCGCAGATGATCGCGGGCGTCGGTGCGGAGCCGGTGTCACCCGAACCGGCGCGGGTCCTCGAAGCCGCCTCCTCGCTTGCGAGCGACCAGGGTACCCTCGCGCTGCTCGCGAGGGCATCGCTGAGGGCACTCCGTGACGTCGACCTGGTGCTCGTACCGAAGCTGCTGCCCGATTCGCAGGCGGCCACGGGGGCTGCTCAGGACCCATGGGTGGCTGACCTGCCCGAGATGCTGGAGCGCTTCGAATCGGCGCGCGCGCCGCTCGTCGCGGTGCCGTGCGAGACGGGACCCTCCGTAGAGCCGCAGGTGATCGAAGTGCTCACGCGCGTTCAACGCGACGTAGGACTGGTGAGGCGCGCCTGGGACCGGCACAGGGTCGCGGCGTCGCGCCCCTGGAGCCCGCGATCGGTCGGTCGTGGCACCGTGGGCGACCGCTCGGCGCGCAACGTCGCGTTGGCCGGTATGCCCTGGTGGTGTAACGAGCCCGTCGCGCGCCTCCTGAGGCGCGAGGGTGAGGTGCTCTCGGGTCAACACCAGGTGGACCCGGCCGTGTTGCGGGACGAGGGCCGCCGTTGGCGTTCGGGCTTGTCGGACGTGGACGCCGAGGCGCTCGGCGCGGTCCGGCGCTTCGGGCGTCGCGCGGACGTGGACGCGGTGCGCTTGGTGGTGGACGCCGCGAGCCAGGCGGAGGCGTGGCTGGCTCGTCGCGCCGCCGAACTGGCACCCGACCGGCTCGAGGTCGTCGCTCTCGGGGATGCGCTGGACCTCGAGACGCTCGTGCAGGCACTCGTGCCCGCCGACCTCCTCCCTGCCGGGTCGTGACCGCGCTCAGCGTCGTGCTGGTGGCGCTCTACGCGGTCGTGAACGCGTTCGGCGCCTGGGCGGTGCTGCGCCGGCGCCGCTCGGTCTCGCTTGCCTTCATGGGCGTGGCCGTGCTGTTGACCGTCGCCGCCGTGGCGGTGGCTTTCGAGCGGCCGGTGGCACTGCCCTTGACGGCGCTCGGGGTAGTGGGAGCGTCTCTCACCTCCCAGGTCAACGCGCGCTTGGTCCTGGGGCGGGTGGTGCCCTGGAGACACGTGCTGCGCGCCGCCTTCGGGGCCACC
>SKSV01000396.1 GCA_007122815.1 Trueperaceae bacterium
AGCGTCAGCGAGCGGAGCGTGACGCGTTGGCGGAGATCGCGCACGAGCTCGCGGGACCACTCACGGTCGTGGCGGGTGAACTGAACGCCCTGGCGCGGCGCGATCCCGAGGACCGCAGACTAGAGACCGCGCGGGCCGCAGCTGCCGAGCTCGTGCACGCCTCGCACGACCTGCGCACGCTGGCGCGCGGAGAGCTGGAGCGGCGGCAGGAGCTCAGCGTCGTCGACGTGGGGGAGATCGCTCGGGTGGTGGCGGGTGAGTACACGGGCGTGGTCTGTAGGATCGACGACGGCGACCTGCGCGTGGTCGCGGAGCGCGACCGCGTCCGGCAGATGATCAGGAACCTGCTCCGCAACGCGGTTCAGGCCTGCGGCGACGCGGCGCGGGTGGAGTTGCGCGCTCGCGTCCTGGACCACAGGGTACTCATCGAGGTGATCGACGACGGACCGGGTCTGTCACCCGAGGCGATGGGGCGCGTGTTCGAGCGTTACGTCTCGGGTCGCGCGGGAGGGAGCGGCATCGGCCTGGCGGTGGTGCGGCGTCTGGCGCAGGAGTACGGGGGCCGCGTGGGGGTGCGCTCCGACCGCCATCAGACCGAGTTCCTCGTCGACCTCCCGGCGTTCGAGGCGCAGGTGGACCAGTAGCGTCTAAGTCGTCAGTCGTCGGTCGTCGGTCGTCGGTCGTCAGTCGTCAGTCGGCGGGGCCGCCTTGCCCAGCTCCTTCGGCAGCACCAGGTTCAGCACCACCCCGGCGATGCCGGCCAGGCCGATACCCTCTACGCTGAACTCACCGAAGTGGAACGCCATGCCGCCGACCCCGAACACCAGCACCACCGCCGCGATGATCAGGTTGCGGGTCTCGGTCATGTCCACCTGAGCGCGCACGAGGGTGTTGATCCCGACCACCACGATGGAGCCGAACAGGATCACCAGGATCCCGCCCATGACGGGGGTGGGGATCGTGCTGAGGAACGCGCCGAGCTTGCCCACGAACGCGAGCACCATCGCCAGCACTGCCGCCACGGTCATCACCAAGGGGTTGAAGACCTTCGTGAGCGCCACCGCGCCGGTGACCTCGGAGTAGGTGGTGTTGGGCGGACCACCCAGGAACCCCGCGAGGCTGGTGGCGACGCCGTCGCCCAGCAGCGTGCGGTGGAGCCCGGGCTTCTTGAGGTAGTCCCGGCCGGTCACGCCGCGGATGGCCACCAGGTCGCCGACGTGCTCGATGGCCGGGGCGATGGCGACGGGGAGTATGAAGAGGATCGCCGGAAGCGAGAAGCTCGGCAAGACGAAGCTGGGGACTGCGAACCAGGCGGCGTCACGCATGGGCGTCAGGTCGACCATGCCTAGCAGAGCCGCGGCCAGGTAGCCGACTGCGATCCCCGTCAGGATCGGCACGAGCTTGAGCATCCCGCGTGCGAAGAGGGCGGTGATCATCGTGGCGAGCAGCGATATCAGCGCCACCGCGAGGGAGCGGCCGCTGTAGTCGCCTACTGCCATGCCGGTGGCCATGTCGACGGCGACGGGCGCGAGGGCGAGCCCGATGACCATGATCACGGGACCGGTGACTATCGCTGGGAGCACGCGGTACACGGCGTCCAGGCCGCGCCAGCGCACCAGGGCTGCGAGGCCCAAGTAGACGACGCCCGCTGCGATCAGTCCAGAGAGTGTCGCTGCGACGCCGTACTCCGCCACGCCGAAGGCGATCGGTGCGATGAACGCGAAGGACGACGCCAGGAACACGGGCACGCTGAAGCCCGTGATGATCTGGAAGGCCAGCGTGCCCGCACCCGCCGTGAAGAGCGCGACGTTCGGGTCCAGACCCGTGAGGAGCGGCACCAGCACGAGCGCGCCGAACGCTACGAAGAGCATCTGCGCGCCGATGATCACGGTTCGGGGGGTGAAGCGCGTGTCGGTCAGGTCGGCGGGGGGCGGGTCGCGGTCGGTCACGGGCGGGCTCCTTGCTCAGCGCTGGGGCTGGCTGAAATCTGGGCACGGTTGGTCGGGATCCGGGCAAAGCTGGTCGGGATCCGGGCACGAGTGAAGCGCCGTGGCGTCGGTGGGAACGACGTCACGGCGGCGAGCAGGCATCCGATCAACCTTGGTTCGGGAAGACTCGAGGACGAGTGAGACGGGCCGCGCGGCGATGCTCGTCGCCCGAGGCCGATGACACGCACGCGCTCACGACGGCATCATACATAGCCCGCTGAAGGGGCCGCCGGGACGTGAGCACCAGCTGAGCTACACAACCTCCAACGCGGCTCGAGAGCAGGCATGCGCTGCGTCACGAGACAGTGTTCGCCTGAGTAGTGACTTGCGGCCTTACTCCAGAAGGCGGAAGCCTTGGTCCGAGAAGTCCCGATCGAAGGCGAAGGCGTCGAGCACGCCCAGCTGACGCATGCTGTGGAAGCTGAGGCAGACCACCAGGCTCAAATCGCGACGGCCAGCGGTCGACAACGCGCTTACCCCCGCCTGGTGCTCTTCGGGAGACACCATATGAACGCGTATGACCGGCAGCACGTCTTCCACCAGGACGCGGACCGCCGCTATTCCAAGCCGGCTCTGGACGAGGGCAAAGCACTCCACCAGGACGTAGTTGGTGCAGAAGAGGTCCTCGGCCCGCTGGAGCAGTTCTCCCCACGTCCGGCGGGCGGGAGCGTGAAACTCATCGTCGGCGTTTAGGACCGCCAGCAGCGCTGAGGTATCGACGAAGACGCTCATTGCCTAAACGCCTCCGTCAGGTGGCGATCATGGGCTTCAGCCAGGTCTTCGTGACCCGAGTGAAATCTCCCCGCAGCGTCCATGGCCCGGCGTCTCCGCTGCTCGTCATCCACCGCGCCGCTGCTGCGGATGACCAGGTCGGCGCCTTCCCTCATGAGCGCAGCGATGGGAACCCCTCGGCGCCGGGCCAAATCCCTGAGCTGTCGCATCTGGGACTCGGAAAGCTGGATCTGGGTGCGGATCATCGGTGTCTCCGTGGGCACAATGATATCAACCGTGGCATCATGACAGCATACGCGGACGGCAACCACGCAGGGTGAGCCTTGGCGAACGGAACTGGGGCTAGGCGGTGAGCGCCGCTTCACGAGCGTCGAGCCGGGCGTCCGTGCGCCGTCCGACTCGCATCAGGGCATCGGTTGAGCCGTCCGTCCGCACGCCGTTAAGACCCAGTTCAGCGACCTCGGGTTCCATGACACTCGGAGGTACGAAGATGATGAACCGAACAGCGAACCTCAACCGTACACTCCTCACCGCCGTGATCGCGGGCCTTCTCGGGCTCACTGGCGCAAGCGTCGCGCAGGCCGACAGTTCAGCCGAAGCGTCCGCCCACGCCCGCACCGCCGCTGCCATCGAGCTCGCGCTGGTCGCGGATGACGGCACCCTGGTTGGCTACGGGAGCATGGTCGATGGAGAGCTCTCCGTGAGCCTGATGCAAGACGTAACCGGCTTCGTCACGCTGCACCTCAGCGTTGAGGGCGAGGCGCAGCCATCGGTGGAGGTGTTCGTCAGCCACGACGGCACCACCCAGGTGATCGATGGGGAAGCCTTCATCGACCTGCATCTCTACCTCGAGGCTCGGGGTGCGGTCAGCGTCGAGCTGAAGCGTGTGGTCTTGATCGATCCCGAGATCGAACAGCGCCTCTCGGCCAGCGTGATGGTCGGCAGCGGGATCGGCGCCGACGCCGCGGTTGACGGTGCTGCTGGTGCCGACGCTGCGCTCGAGGTCGAGGCCGGAGCCGACGTGGAGGTCGAGGGCGATGCCCGTAGCGAAGGGGGTGCCGATTCAGCCGTCGGTACCGATGCGGACGCAGAGGCCGAGATCGAGCTGGGGATCGGTGTGGATGTCGAGACCGACGTGGGTGCTGATGTCGGCACCGGACCTGATCGCGGTGTGGACACCGAGGCAGGGGCCGAGGTTGGGATAGGCATCGACGTCGGAGTCGACGTAGACGCCGAGGCCGGCTCCGAGGCCGGTTCTGAGGCCGGTTCTGAGGCCGGGGCCGAGACTGGTAGCGACGCCGACGGGCGTGCCGAGGCCGGTGTTGGCGCTGAGTCCTCGACGGGCTCCGAGACCGGCGCTGAGTCCTCGACCGGCGCCGAAGCCGAGTCGTCACTGGAGCTGGAGATCGGGATCGGCGGCGATGACTGAGCCTGATGGTCGGTACGTAGCTGCCTAGCCACTCGCGGTCTGGGCCGCGTCGTCCCGCGACACGGCCCAGACCGACTGCATCCTGCTACAAAGGGGGCACCATGCTCCTCCACCGACAATGCCTCCGTGACCAAGCCGCGGGTTCACCGGCAGCGCTCCGGTTCGCGCGGCTTGGCGCTCTCGCGTCGGCACTCCTGGCGGGTGCGATCGCCGCGATCAGCGGGCTCGCGCTCGCCTTCGAGCCCGTGGACGGCATGGAGTTCCTCTTGACCGATGCAGGGAGCAGGACGCTCGTCGGTTACGGCCGCATAGAAGGCGGCGTGCTGGAGCTCGAGATCGGTCCTCAGGAGCATGGTCTCCGGGCCGTCGTGATAGGCCCTGACGGCAGGATCGAGCAGTTCGGGGCCAGCATCGAGGATGGGCGGCCCATGCTGGAGATCGAGGGCCGCGGGTTGATCGATCTCTCACTGGTGTTGTTCGAGCGAGGGATCACCTTGGTCCTGCGCTTGCCCGATGGCGGCTCGGTGGTGGTGGCGCCTCCCGGCGGGCGCGACGGCCGACCGGTCGCTGGCGAGCCGGGGGCCCCCACCGTTCCGGAGCCGCCACTTTCCCCGGGGGCGCCTCGAGCGCCCGACCAACCGGGCCCACCCAAGGAACCTGAGGCCCCTGAGCCTGAGCTTCCCGAAGCGCCCGATGCCCCTGCCGTCCCCGATGCTCCGGACGCGCCAGAAGCTCCGGAGGCACCGGATGCCCCGGATGTGCCGGAGGTCCCCGACAAGTCGGAGACACCCGACCTCCCTGACGTGCCCGCTGCCCCAGACTTGCCGGAAGTGCCCGAGGTGCCTGAGGTGCCCGAGGTGCCACTGCCTCCTATCGAAGCGCCCCTGGTACCCGATGAGGAGGAGAACGACGACGAAGAGGACGACGGTTCGCTCGAGCTGCTCGGTGGAGATGTCGAGGTGGATGGACTCCCGTTGGGATCGCCGTGAGTCGCGGACGCCTGCTGCTGATCGAGGATGACGCCGTGCTCCGCGGGCTGGTGCAGCAGGAGCTCGGCCAAGCCGGTTTCGAGGTCGACGCCGTAGCCACCGGGGCCGACGGGATCAGTGCGGCGCTCGACGGCGCCTACGATCTCCTCATCCTCGATCTCAACCTCCCGGACGTTGACGGACTCGAGGTCGCCCGGCGCCTGCAGGACGACGACGAGGTGGAGGCGGAGATCCTTATGCTCACCGCGCGTGGTGACGTCGCCAGCCGCGTGGACGGCCTCTACGCCGGCGCCAGCGACTACCTGACGAAGCCCTTCGACGTACGGGAACTAGTGGCTCGCGTCCACGTGCGCTTGAGAGAGCGCAACGTCGAGGGTGAGGAGGTTCGGCACGGTGACGTCGTCCTCGACGTGGCTGCGGGGACCGTGCGGCACGGCTCCCAGCAGGTGATGTTAAGCGAGAGCGAACGGGAGATCCTCAGCCTGCTGCTCTCCCACCCAGGACGGGTGTTCTCACGCGACGACCTCGAGCGCCGGCTCTACGGCCCGGAGCTGCCTGCCTCGAACACGGTGGAGGTGTTGGTCCACAAGCTGCGGAGGCGCCTCGCCGAGATCGGGGTGGTCGAGCTGATCCGCACCGTCCGGCGGCGCGGGTACGTGGTGCTGTGATCCTGGGGGGCCGCACGAGACTCATGCGACCGAAACCGTGCTGCTGAGGCACCGTCTAGCGCTGCTGATCGCGGTGACGCTCATCGCGGCGTCGAGCGCGTCTCTCGTGCTCACCGACCTCGTGTACGGCCGCATCCAGGAGCGTGAGTCGGCCGACTCGATCGAGCGTGAGCTCGAGCGCACGGCGAACGTGGTGCGCTCCGGCGCGCTCGGGCAGGACCTGATAGCGCCTTCTGAGACCCTGAGCATGCAGTTCGTCGCAGCCGACGGGCGCGTGGAGCTACCCGTGGCCGGAGCCGATCCCTTACCCCTGCACATCGAGCCGACCGTGGTGCGCGGCAACGCGGGGTCGTTCCTCGTGACCTCCGCGCCCTGGGTCTTGCCATCTGGAGCGGAGATCGGCACGATCCGGGTCGCGCTCGACCTCGGCGAAGCCGAGGCGGCGCGCGCGTCCTTGCGGCGCGGCCTCGTCATCACCAGCGTCCTGGTGGTCGTCATCGCTCTGCTAGGAGCCTTGACGGCGCTCCGCAGGAGCCTGGCCCCGCTCCTCGGCCTCGCGAACGAGGCCGCTAACGTTGACCCGGCAGAGCCGCGGCTGGCCAGCTATCGTGGGCCGGCAGACGAGGTAGCGGCCGTGGCGGGGGCCCTCAACCGTGCCCTGGAGGGCATCCGTGAGCGACAGCGCGCGGAACGTGACGCCCTCGCCGAGGTAGCGCACGAGCTCGCTGCGCCGCTGACGGTCGTGGCGGGCAAGCTGCGCTCGCTGGAGGCGGCGGTCTCGAGCGACGAGCGCGTCACAGCTGCCCGGCGGGCCGCGGACGAGCTGCTGCACACCTCCCAGGACCTGCTGACGTTGGCCCGTGGCGAGCTCGAGGTGGTGCCGAACCTCGAGGTTGTCGACCTCGGCGAGGTGGCGGAGCAGATCGCCGCGGAGTACCCCGGCGTTCGCACGGTCGCGGCCGGCGGGGACGTGCGGGTGCTCGCCGACACCGAGAGGGTGCGCCAGGTGGTCCGCAACGTGGTGCGAAACGCCGTCCAGGCGAGCCCTGCTGGGAAGGTCGTGGTGGTGCGCACCAGTGCCGACGACACCACGGTTGGCCTGGAGGTGATGGATCACGCGGTCTGGGCCTGTCCGAGGAGGAGCAGCAGCGGGTGTTCGAGCGCTACGTCTCAGGTCGGCCTGGTGGCGGTGCCGGGGTCGGGCTGAGCGTAGTCAAGCGGATCGTG
>SKSV01000113.1 GCA_007122815.1 Trueperaceae bacterium
CGAGCGCGGCTGAGGGGGGTGAGTCCCTTGAGGCACACCTGGCGCCAACGGGCTTCGCTTCCTCGACTCATTATCGCGGCGCTAGCGGTGCTGTTCCTGATCTCGAGCGCGAACGTCGCGGCACAAGGGTACGAACCGCCGCACGACCGGCCCGGGCCCGCCGCTGAGAGGCTTCTGTTCCGCTCGTTCCACGTCGACCGGGCGCCGCTCGACCTGCGCGCGGGAAACATGGACCTCTACATGTTCGGTCTGCGCACCGACGCCGCCATCGACCTGCGAGGCGAACCGGGCGTAACGCTCTTCGAGGCCCCCGCGACCACCTTGTCGCTGGTGCTGAACCCGGCTCCGGCGCCGAGCGGCCGCCTCAACCCGTTCTCGCTTCCCGAGGTGCGCGGCGCCTTGCAGTTCCTCGTCGATCGCGACTTCATCACCCAGGACCTCTTCCGCGGCATGGCGCTGCCGATGGTGACGCACGTGAGCCCGCTCGACTACGACTACCTCAGCGTCTACGAGGTCGACAGAGGCGCCGGCATCCGCTACGACCCCGACTACGGCCGCGCGCTGATCGACGAGGCCATGCGGGAGGCGGGCGCCGAGCTGCACGAGGGGCGCTGGCACTACGGCGGACAGCCGATCCGCCTCCGCTTCATCGCGCGCGTCGAAGACGAGCGCCGCGAGATCGGCGACCTGGTGCGCGCGGAGCTGGAGCGGGCAGGGTTCGACGTCACGATGTCGTACCAGAACTTCGCCCCCGCCGTGCTGGCCGTCTACGCCAGCGACCCGGCGGCGTTCGAGTGGCACCTCTACACGGAAGGGTGGGGTCGCAGCGCGCCGCAACGCTACGACGTGGGAACCGTCAACTCCATGAACGCTCCCTGGCTCGGCAACATGCCGGGTTGGCGCGAGGTGGGCTTCTGGCAGTACGAGCACCCTGAGCTCGACGAGCTCGGCCGGCGCCTCTTCCGCGGCGAGTTCGGCAGCCGCGACGAGCGTGACGAGCTGTACGTCGAGATGACCCGCCTCGGGCTCGAAGCGTCGGTGAGGGTCTGGTTGGCCACGGTGACCACGAGCTTCGCTGCCTCGGCCGATCTGCGCGGCGTCACCAGCGACCTGGTCGCGGGCCCGCGCTCTCCCTGGACGCTGCGCGAGGCGCACCTGCCGGGCGTCGACGACGTCACCGTCGGCCACCTCTGGGTCTGGACCGAGCGCACCACCTGGAACCCGATCGCGGGCTTCGGTGACGTTTACGGGATCGACCTCTGGCGCAACCTCGCCGACCCACCGCTCTGGAACCACCCCTTCACCGGGGTGCCGCAGCCCTTCAGAGCGGGCTACGAGGTCGAGACGGCTGGCCCGGAGGGAGCGTTCGAGGTACCCGAAGACGCCCTGGTGTGGGACGTCGAGGGCAAGCGCTGGGTCGCTGTGGAGGCAGGCACGCGCGCGCGCAGCAAGGTCACCTTCGACTACGGCCGGTTCCTGGGCTCGCGCTGGCACCACGCGCAGCCGATCACGCTCGCCGACGCTCTGTACTCCATCACGCAGTCTTACGAACTGGCGTACGACCCCGACAAGTCCCGCATGGAGGTGGCGCTCGCCTTCACCTCACGGCCCTACCTCGAGACCCTGCGCGGGTACCGCATCCTCGACGACGACCAGCTGGAGGTCTACGTCGACTTCTGGCACTTCGACGAGGACTCGATCGCCGCCTACGCCAGCCCGACCTCCTTCGGCATGCCCTGGGAGGTGCTGGCGGCCATGGACGACCTGGTGTTCGCTCAGCGCCGAGCCGCGTACAGCGACACCGCCGCCGCGCGCTTCAACGTCCCCTGGTTGAGCTTGGCCATGAGCCGTGACGCCCGCCTGGTGGAGCGCACGTTGCGTCAGTTCTCGGACCGCGCCTTCGTGCCCGAAGGCGTGTTCGAGTTCGGCGAGCGGATGCTGGTGTCGAGCGACGAGGCGCAGGCCCGCTACGCGGCGGCGCTCGCCTGGTTCGCCGAGCGCGATCACCTCGTCATCAGTAACGGACCCTTCTGGCTGGCGCGCTACGACCCGCCCGCGCAGTTCGCTGAGCTGCACGCCTTCCGAGACGAGAGCTACCCCTTCAGGCCGGGTGATAGGTACCTCGGTCGGGCGGACGCGCTGTCGATCGGCGCCGTGGCCGGCGCCACCTTGCAGCTCGGGCAGGAGGCAGTGGTCGAGGTCGAGGTGTCGGGACCGGGCAG
Organism: Trueperaceae bacterium; assembly: GCA_007122815.1. Taxonomy (GTDB): domain Bacteria; phylum Deinococcota; class Deinococci; order Deinococcales; family Trueperaceae; genus CSSed10-48. Next base: position 2,223 of record SKSV01000113.1, read on the forward strand.
CCTCTCACTGCGTTACCTGTTGCAGGACGCCGCCACCGCCGAGGTGATCGCGTCCGGTGTGGCGGCGCCGATCACCGGAAGTGCGTTCCTCGTGACGATACCGGCGGAGGTGACCGCGGGGCTCTTCCCGGGCCTCCATCACCTCTACCTGGTGGCGTCCTCGGACGAGCTCGCGCTCGTCAGCGAGCGGCGCGTTGACGTGGAGGCCGTGCCGTAGCATGACGCCCTCGCTGCTGAGGCCGCTGCTGGTCCGAGCCGCGAGCCTACTGCTGGTGCTCGTCACGGTGCTGGTGCTCCTGGTGGTCAGCCTAGGCGCCACCGGCTTCAGCGAGCGGATGCTCGGCGCGGTCATCGGGGAGGAGCTGCGCGCGCTGCGCATCAGCCTGGCCGAGACCATCACCGATCCCGACGCCTTGGAGGTGGCCCTGGCCGCCCGCCGCGCGGAGCTGGAAGCCGCTCACGGTCTCGACCGCGCCTGGTACCAACGCTTGCCCGGGATGGTCCTGCGCGTCATGACGCTCGACCTCGGCGATGCGCGCACCATGCGCACCTTCGACGGCAGCAACCGGGTGGCCGACATCGTCCTCGAGCGCCTGCCGAACACGGCGTTGCTGCTCACCAGCGCGCTCCTCATCACCGCCGCCATCGGTCTCAGCTTGGGTGTTTGGCTCTCCACGCGGGTGGGAAGCACGATCGACCGCGTCGTCTCCTACGCGGCTGCGATTAGCTACGCGCTGCCCGCGTGGTGGACGGGGATCATGCTGATCCTGCTGCTCTCGTTCCAGCTGCAGCTGCTGCCCTCGGGCGGGATGCACAGCTCCCCACCGCCGGAGGGAGGCCTGGCGCGGTTCCTCGACCTCGCCCTCCACGCCCTCCTGCCGATCCTGACCCTCGTGCTAGTCAGCGTAGGCCCGTACGTGTACGTGGTGCGCACCATCACCCTCGGCGTGGCGCAGGAGGACCACGTCATGCTCGCGCGCGCCAAGGGCATGCCCGGCCATGTCGTGGAGCGCAGGCACGTGCTGCGGGTGGCGGCAGCGCCGATCCTCACTGGCCTCATCCTGGGGCTGGCGGGATCGCTGGGCGGCTCGATCCTCGTGGAGACCGTGTTCGACTGGCGCGGCATGGGGCGGCTCTACTACGAGGCGATCGTGGGCACCCCTGACGAGGGCCTGATCATCGGCCTGACCTTCATGTTCACCCTGCTCTACGTGAGCGCGCGCATGATCCTCGAGGTCCTCTACGTCCTGCTCGATCCCCGAGTGAGGTACGGGGATGCCGCGCCACTCCGTTCTTAGGCAACTCCTGGACTCGGTCCCGGGTCGCCTCGGCATGGCGGCTTTGGTGCTCCTGACGCTCTCTTCGGTCTACGTGATCGCTACGTACCCGAGCGACTTCGGTACCGCGCGCTGGAGCAACCCCGCGGTGTGGGCCGACAACCCGCGTTCCGTGCCACCTGCCTGGACCAACCTCCTCGGCGAGGAGCGCAGGCCCGTGCATCAGGTGGTAACGAGTCCCGAGCCGGCCTCCATCGAGCCTCTCGGCCCCGCGCAACTGCGCACCTTCGAGATGCCCTTCCGCTTCGACGCCGACGAGCCGCCGTCGTTGCTCTCGTTCACCCTGCTCGAGGTTGCTTACTCCGTGAGGCCCCCGCAGTACGCGCTGGTGCTGCACCGGCCGGACGGAACCAGCGTGGCACTGGCGCGTGAGGCGGTCGGCGGACCTCGCCCGAGCGAGGACTCGCCCTTCGTGCGTTACCGCGAGACGCCCCAGCGGCTGCTGCTCAGCGGCTCGGCGCGTTTGAGCGAGGCCCTGCCAGCTCTCTACGAGGAGTCGTACGGGGTGAGCGTCGATCAGGAGGTGTTGCGTGCCCGCCCGCTCCAGGCGCTGTTCGGTGCACCCTCGGTGTCGGGCGGGGTCGAGCCGCTACGCGGCGAGTACCTACTGGAAGCGCGCTTCACCGTGGCGGACGAAGGCGATCGCATCAGCTCCATGCGGGTGGTGGTAGGCGGTGCGGTCTTCGGCGTCTTCGGCACCGACGCGCTGGGCCGTGACCTGGCCGAAGGTCTGCTGTTCGGTCTTCCCATCGCGCTGCTCATAGGTGTCCTGGCGTCCACCCTCTCGACCGCCGTCGGCACCACCTTCGGGCTGGTGAGCGGTTTCGTCGGCGGCCGCACCGACCTCGTCATCCAACGTGTCGCGGACGTGATCGCCAACGTCCCGGTGCTGCCACTGCTGATCTTCCTGGTGTTCCTGCTCGGATCTCAGCTGTGGCTGATCCTGCTGATCCTGGTGGCCTTCAGCTGGCCCGGCCTGACCATCCTGGTGCGCTCGATGGTGCTGCCGCTCCGGACGAGCCCCGAGGTGGAGGCGGCCCGCACGCTCGGCGCCTCCACCTCTCACATCATCTGGCGGCACGTGTTCCCCCATACCGCCCCCTACGTCTTCGCACAGCTGATCTTCTTCGCGCCGGGAGCGATCCTGGCGGAGGCCGGATTGAGCTTCCTCGGGCTGGGCGACCCCAGCCTCCCTACCTGGGGCCAGATCCTGGAGCACGGCTTCCGCACAGGAGCGGTGTTCCTTGGCTACTGGTGGTGGGTCGTGCCGCCGGGACTCCTCATCGTCCTGACCGCACTCACGTTCATGCTACTCGCGCTCGGCATGGAGACCGTGGTGAACCCGCGCCTGCGGCAGCCCTGATGACTCTACTCACGGTCGACGACCTGCACGTGAGTTACCGGAGCTCAGGAGGCGAGGTGCGCGCTGTAGAAGGTGTGTCGTTCGAACTCGCCGGCGGGGGTGAGGCGCTTGGGTTGATCGGCGAGTCGGGCAGCGGCAAGAGCAGCCTGGCGCTGGCGCTCATGCGCCTGCTGCCGAAGGGAGCGACCAGGAAGGGCAGCGCGAGGCTCGGTGATCTCGACCTGTACTCCCTCTCGTCAGAGCGCTTCCGGACGCTGGTGCGCTGGCGCGAGCTCGCGCTGGTGCCTCAGAGCGCCATGCACGCCCTGAACCCGGTCCTGCGGGTCGGTGACCAGGTGGCCGAACGAATTGTGCTGGAGGGTGTGCCTCGTCGCGATGCCTCACGGCGCGCCGCCGCTCTCCTGGAGCGGGTCGGGCTGGCTCGCGGCGTCGCCGCGCGCTACCCACACGAGCTCTCCGGAGGCATGCGCCAGCGCGTCCTGATCGCCATGGCGTTGGCGCTCGACCCCTCGGTGGTGGTGCTCGACGAGCCCACCAGCGCGCTCGACGTCTCCATCCAAGCGCAGATCATGAACCTGCTCAAGGAGCTCAAGCGCGAACGGGGCATCTCCATGCTCTTCATCACCCACGACCTCGCGCTCGCCAGCGACCTCTGCGACCGCCTCGCCGTGCTCTACGCCGGCCAGGTGCGCGAGCTCGGCGGCGCCGATGAGGTCCTCGGGGCGCCGCGCGATCCCTACACCCAGGCGCTCCTGGCGAGCATCCCGCGACTCCACGGCAAGGAGCGCCCGAGCTTCCTGCCGGGTTCGCCTCCCGACCCGCGCGAGTTCCCGCCAGGCTGCCGCTTCGAGCCGCGCTGCCCGGTCGCGTTCGCCCCTTGCCGCGCTCACGCGCCTGCTCTGGTCGAGTTGGGCGCGGGGCAGACGGCGCGCTGCTGGCATCACCAGCCGCTACCGGAGGCGGCCGCGTGAGCCGGCCTCTGCTGGAGCTCGAGGGCGTGAGCCTCTACTACTGGGTGAGGCGAGGACTGTTGCGCAGCGACCCCGTGAAGGCCCTGGAGCAGGTGGACCTGAGGATCGAGCGCGGCGAGGGGTTGGCTGTCGTGGGCGAGAGCGGCAGCGGCAAGACCACCCTGGGGCGCGCCGCGCTGCGGCTCGCGCTACCCGCGCGGGGCCGCCTGCGCTTCGATGGGCTGGACATCACCGAGCTGCCCGAACGGGAGCTGCGCGGCTTCAGGCGCCGCGCCCAGGCGGTCTTCCAGGACCCCTACGCCAGCCTCAGCCCCTACATGCGCGTCTACGACCTGGTCGAGGAGCCGCTCGTCGTGCACGGGCCCAAGGTGCGGAGCGAGCGCCGCACGCGTGTCATGGCCGCTCTCGAGCAGGTGAAGCTGCGGCCCGCCGAGTCCTTCGCGGAGGTCTACCCGCACACCCTCTCGGGCGGCCAACGGCAGCGTGTCAACATCGCTCGCGCCATGGTGCTGCGCCCCGAGTTCCTGGTGGCCGATGAGCCGGTCTCGATGATCGACGCCAGCAGCCGCGCGGAGATCCTCTCGCTGCTGCGCGACTTGCAGCTCCAGGGCGACCTCAGCGTCCTCACCATCACGCACGATCTCGCCAGCGCGCGCCACTTCGCCGACCGCATCGCCGTCCTGTACCTCGGCCGCCTGGTCGAGATCGGTCCGGCGACTCGTGTCGTGGGCTCCCCGCACCACCCGTACACGCGCGGTCTGCTGGCGGCGGTGCCCGAGCCCGACCCGCGCAACCGGCTCCGCTCACGCGCGGTCATCGAGGGTGAACCTCCCAGCGCGCTGGAGGTGCCGAGCGGCTGCCCGTTCCACCCTCGTTGCCCCGAAGCCATCCCCGGGACGTGCGACGTCGAGTTCCCGGCGGTCAGCGAGCTCGGCTCAGGCCACGAGGTGGCGTGCCATCTCCACCCGAGCGGGCGACCCGTAGAGGCTGCGCGCGCTTCAGTCGACACGATTGACGACCCGCGGCGCGCGGGGATCGAGGACGTCGCGTAGGGTGTCTCCCAGGAGCGCGGCGGCGACGACCACCAGCGACAGCGCGAGCCCCGGGAAGAGCGTCAAC
>SKSV01000157.1 GCA_007122815.1 Trueperaceae bacterium
AAGGCCGGGGGCTCCGGGGGCGGGGGCGGGGGAGGCGTACGTGTGGAACCGGCGGCCTTCATCGTCATCAAGGACGGCGAGTTGAGCGTTCTGGCGGCGCCCGCCAAGCGTGGTGCGCTAGCGGAGATGTTCGAGCACGTACCGGACCTGATCGAGAAGCTCACCGCCGCGAAGCAGCAGAAGGGCTCGACCGAGAAGCAGGCGGGCGAGTAAGGCTCGCAGCGGCGCAGGGGCGCAGCGACGCGATCCCGTCCAGGGGGCTCCCGTCCTGCGCCCGCTGCACCCGGGTCAGAGCGAGTCGAACAGGCGCTCCACGTCTGCGCGTCGACAGAGCTGCGTGCCGTCGGTCTTGACCGCCGCGGTCCCCGCCGCGACGCCCCAGCGGATGGCCTCCTCCAGCGGCCGGCCGCGTGCCAGCGCCGCGACGATGCCGCCGACCATGCTGTCGCCGGCGCCCACCGCGCTGCGCGCCTGCACGGGCGGCGCTATCACGTGCCAGTGCTCGTCGGCGGTGGTGGCTGTGGCGCCGGCCGGTCCCAGCGACGTGACGACGACGCTCACGCCGTTGCTGTGGATGAGCTCGCGGGCGACGTCACGGATCTGGTGTTCGCCTTCGATCTCGATCCCGGCGAGCCTCCCGAGCTCGCCGACGTTGGGCTTGATCAAGTAGATCGGCCCCTCGACGCCGCGCTGCAGCGCGCCGTCGCTCGTGTCGAGCACCACCTTGCAGCCTTCCGGCGAGGCCTCGGCGAGGCGCGCGTAGAAGTCCTCAGGTGTCCCTAGGGGCAGGCTGCCGCTCAAGACCAGGTAGCTGGTCCTCGGGTCGAGCCCGGCCACTCTGGCGTGAACCTCCTCCAGCTCGGCTTCGCTCAGTCTCGGGCCGGGCAGGTTGAAGCGGTACTGGCGGCCGCTCGAGCGCTCGAGAACGGTCAGGTGCTCGCGTGTCTCGCGTTCTATCTGGATGGGTTCGTGGGCGATCCCCGCCTCGTCCAGCAGTCGCTCGAGGAGGTCGCCCATCAGTCCGCCACGGGTCCACAGGGCGCGCGCCGGCACCCCCAGCTCGTGCAGGACGCGGGCGACGTTCACTCCGCCGCCACCCGGGTCGAAGGTCCGCGCGTCGCAGCGGAGCTTGCGGTCGGCCACGACATGGTCGGTCGAGGTGCTCAGGTCCACGGCGGGGTTCAGGGTCAGCGTGACGACGGTGTCCATGGACCTAGGTTCGCACGTGAGCGCGTGGCTCGCCGCGCGATAACCTCGGGCGTGATCGCCGTCAGCCTGCTCGGGTATGAGTGCCCTTCGCGATGAGAGCCGACGTCGCGCTGTTGCCCACGACCGAAGTTCCGGGAACCGTTGTCGTCTTCGACGTACTGCGCATGACCACCACGGCATCGGCGCTGCTCGCCGCCGGGTTGGAGCGCCTCACGGTGGTGGCCGAGGTCGAGACGGCGCGGGACGTCGCCGCGGCCAGCGGGGCGCTGCTCCTGGGCGAGCGGCACGGGGTGGCGCTGCCCGGCTTCGACGGCGGCAACTCGCCGCTGCACGCGCCCTCGCTAGCCGAACGCGGTCGGGAGGCGGTGGTGTGCACGACGAACGGCTCCCGCGCCGTGGAGGCCGCCGCGAGCGCCGAGCGCCTGCTGCTGGGTGCGATCGTCAACGCTGACGCCGTCGCGGCAGCGTTGCTCTCGCAGCCTACCGACGAGGTACTGCTGATGTGCGCGGGTACGGAGGGGCGGGTGTCGCTGGACGACGCTCTCGGTGCCGCCTGCGTGCTGCGGGCCTTGCAGCGGCGAGGTCGGGAGCTGTCTCTCAGCGACGCCGCCGCCATGTCTCTGCTGCTGCTCGACGCTTCGGACGATGTCGCCAGGACGCTGGCAGGCGCGTCACACGCCCGCTTCCTGTGCGGCATCGGGTTCGAACGCGACGTCAGCTACGCCGCGAGGCTCGACCTGCTCGACGTGGTGCCGACGCGCCGTCAGGTGTCACCCGCCCGTTTCGAGCCCTGGCGCGAAGGCGTGACGCGGTCCTGAGGTCTAGCCCTCCGGAGCCGCGCTCGGGCCCTCGTCGAGGCGCCGCAGGAGCTCGAGCACGAACTCCTCGGTCCGCTCCACGGTTCCGGGGTCCACGCGCTCCACGGTGTCGCACTCCTGGTGCCAATCCGGGATGACCCCTGCAGGGGTGAGCCCGACGAACGAGAGCGAAGGCACACCCCGCGCCATGAAGGCCGTGGCGTCGGTATGCAGCGTGGTGTAGGGAAGAGGGTAAGCGTTCAGGTCGGGCCGATCGCGACGGACCGCCTCCGCGAGCGCCAGCAGCTCGGGCGACGGCTTCAGCGGGAACACCATGCCCTCCACAGAGGTGTAGCAGACGCCGACGCCCTTACCCCCGACGTTGTCGACGCTGATCGCCCGCAAGCCCACGAAGCCGTCACGATGAGCTTGCAGGAAGGCCTGCGCTCCGTACGAGCCGACCTCCTCGCAACCGGACGCGAGAGCCACGACCTCGGTCCGCGCCAGCGGTTCGCGTGCGATGCGCCCAGCCAGGCTGAGCACCACCGCAGCGCCGCTAGCGTTGTCGTTCGCTCCCTGGGTGAAAGGCGTCGTGTCTGGCTGCAGCGTCACGGCCAGCACCAAGAGGTAGACCGGTGCCAACGCCAGGCTCCAGGGGCGCAGCGTCGCGATGTCGAAGACGCCTGCCAGCGCGAAGATCACGGTCCCGATGACGAAGGCGGCGACACCCAAAGTGGTGATGGCCCTGAAGGTGCTCAGGCGCCGGGGCGAGGTGAACACCCAAGGCGTCCTGTGAGTGTCCACGTGACCCACCAGCACGACGGTGAGCTCCGTCTCGCCGCGTGGCGGTACCTGCGCCCACACGTTCTGGCTGTCGCCCTTGCGCACCAGCGCCCGCAGCGCGTTGGGCCGGAAGTACATCTCCAGGAAGACGGACACCGTGGCCACGCCCATGAGCACCGCCGCGACGGCGGCGCCTACGCGGCCCGCCCAGAGCGTCAGACCCACGCTCAGGAGCCCCACCATGGCAGCCAGAGCGAAGGGGCGCCAGCCGCTCACGGGCGCCCTGAAGCGCTCCCAGTGGGACTCCAACCCGAGCTCCTCGAAGCGGTCGCGCACGTATCTCGAGGCTTCACGCTCGTCGTCGGTAGTGGACCCCCGGGGTCCGATCGAGCCGGCCAGGTGGTGGAGGTGGCGCATAGCGGTGCTCGTCATGTCCCTGGCAATGATGCCATCTTGGTGGGTCGGTTGCCCATGCCGAGCAGCCTGGAACGTCCCGGCGGCTGCCGCCTACAGTGACGGTGACGTTACCGCGACGGTGGAGGGACGCAGATGGCGATGAGCCGCTTGGAGACGCACCCGATACTCTCGATCGGGTCTCGTGAGGACGTCGCGTTCGCTTGGCACGGTCGGGCCTTCACGGCCAAGGCTGGTGAGGTCATCTCAGCCGCCGTTATGGCTCACGGTGTCACCACCTTCGGGCGGCATCCTCGGGACGGCAGCCCGCAGGGTCTGTACTGCGCCAACGGCCAGTGCTCGCAGTGCCTCGTGATGGCCGATGGCCGCCCCGTCAAGGCCTGCATGACGACGGTCGAGGCCGGCATGGAGGTGGCGCCGCTCGAGGGGTTGCCGCAGTTGCCGAGCCTCTCGCGCGCGCCGAAGCTTCGGGAGATCGAACGCCGCGAGGTGCCCGTCCTGATAGTCGGTGGCGGACCGGCCGGGCTGGCGGCCGCGGCGCAGCTCGGAGAGCACGGGATCGGCACGCTGCTGGTCGACGACAAGGACCGCCTAGGCGGCAAGCTGGTGCTGCAGACGCACCGCTTCTTCGGCTCGATCAACGCCGTCTACGCGGGCACACGCGGCATCGACATCGCCACCCGCCTGGCGCACCAGGCGACCGCCTTCGACACCACCGAGGTCTGGCTGCAGAGCACCGCGCTCGCGGTGTTCGGAGACGGCTGGGTAGGGGTGCTGCGAGGTGACGGTCGCTACGTGCTGGTGAAGCCTCAGGTGCTCCTGGTGGCGGCGGGGGCTCGTGAGCGTGCGCTGACCTTCCGCGGCAACACGCTGCCGGGGGTGTTCGGCGCCGGTGCCTTCCAGACGCTCGTCAACCGCGACCTCGTGCGTGTCGCCGAGCGCGTCTTCGTCGTCGGTGGCGGCAACGTCGGACTGATCACCGCGTACCACGCGCTGCAGGCCGGCGTGGAGGTGGCCGGGTTGGTGGAGGCCGCCCCGGCCTGCGGCGGCTACCGCGTCCACCACGACAAGCTCGTGCGCGCCGGGGTGCCGGTGCTGACGTCCCACACGGTGGTCTCGGCCAACGGCAGCGAGGCGGTGAGCTCGGTGACCATAGCCCGTGTGGACGAGGCCTTCCGGCCCGTCGCCGGCACCGAGCGCAGCTTCGCTTGCGACGCGGTGTTGGTGGCCGTCGGCCTCGACCCTGTCGACGAGTTCACCGCCAGCGCCCGCGCCGCAGGGATGAGCGTGGTCGCAGCCGGGGACGCCGACGAGGTCGCGGAGGCGTCGGCCGCGATCTTCGGCGGCAAGATCCGCGGCTTGGAGGTGGCGCGCATGCTCGGCGCCGCGGCCGGCGAGGTGCCCGTGGACTGGCTGCGCACCGCCGAGGTACTGCGCTCCAAGCCCGGCGCCACGCGCAAGGGTGGCGTGGCCGCCGAGGTGAGCGGCGTCCACCCGGTGTTCCACTGTGATCAGGAGATCCCCTGCAACCCCTGCACGTCGGTTTGCCCTCAGGGCCTCATCCACATCGACGAGGACGACATCCGGCAGGTTCCCACGTACCTTGGAGCGGCGGTTGCCGAGGCCTGCCTGGGATGCGAGAGGTGCGTGCGCATCTGTCCCGGGCTCGCGATCACGCTGGTCGACCCGCGCAAGGACGCCGAGAACCCGCTCGTGACCATCCCCTTCGAGTTCGGGACCGAGAGCCTGCGCGAGGGAGAGAGCGTGACCGTGCTGGACGCCGGCGGTGAGGTGCTCGGCAACGTCGAGGTAGCGCGGGTGCGCCGCGCCGGCCGAGGGGCCGACGGCACCTCGCTCGTGAAGGTCCGCGCGCCCGCCGCGGTCGCTGAGCGCATCGCCGGTCTGCGGTTGCAGGAGCCGGTCGACGCGTCGGAGCCGGAGCGCTTCACGACAGCGTTGGCCAACGACGACATCGTGTGTCGCTGCGAGCGCGTGCAGGCGGCAGCGCTGCGCTCCTGCATCGCCGCGGGTGAGCGGGACCTGAACGCCATCAAGGCGCTTACGCGGGCAGGGATGGGCGCTTGCGGCGCGAAGACCTGCGCTCCGCTGATCGCACGGCTCTTCGTCGATGAGGGCGTACCAGCCTCCGAGGTGACCGCCAACGTACGCAGACCGCTCTTCGTGGAGGTGCCGCTCGGCTCCTTCGCTGGCATGGACGAGGCGTGAAGGTGGAGGCCTACGACGCGATCATCGTCGGCGCCGGCAGCATCGGACTACCCACCTCGCTGGCGTTGGCCGAAGCGGGCATGCGACCGCTGGTACTGGACGCCCGCGCGAGCCTCGGTCAGGGCGCCCACAAGGCGGCGATCGGGGGGGTGCGCGCTACGCACGGCGACCCGGTCAAGGTCCGCGTGGGCCTCGATAGCCTGGCCACCTTCGCTAACTGGCGCGAGGAGCGCGGCGACGACATCGAGTGGGTGAGCGGCGGTTACGTGTTCGTGGCCTACCGGGAGCGCGAGCGTCAGGCCTTCGAGCGGCTCCTGCGCGAGCAGCGCCGCCTGGGGTTGGACATCGACTGGCTGGACGCTCCGGCGTTGCTAGAGCGCGTTCCCGACCTTGAGCGGGAGGGCTTGTTAGGCGGGACCTTCTCTCCCGGTGACGGTCACTGCTCGACGCTGCTGGTGGGCCAGGCCATGGCCGCCGCGGCGCGGCGCGCCGGGGCGGAGTTCCGCTTCGGTGAGCCGGTACGTGAGCTGCTGATCGAGCGCGGCCGGGTACGAGGCGTGCGCAGCGAGCGCGCGCCGTACGAGACGCCGCTGGTGATCAACGCCGCTGGGGCGGGCGGGCCGGCGCTGGCCGAGATGGCGGGAGAGTCGCTCGAGGTCGCCTCGGAGCTTCACGAGGCCGGTATCACCGAGCCGGTGGCGCCGTTCCTCGAGCCGCTGGTCGTGGACGTGCGGCCCAGCGAGGGGTCCGCCAACGTGTACTGCTACCAGGCGCGGACGGGGCAGGTGATCTTCTGCCTCACGCCCGAGCCGCCGATCTACGGCGAGGACCTGGCCGAGACCAGCGAGTTCCTGCCGCTGGTGGCTGCGCGTCTGGTGCGGCTGATCCCGAGGTTGGCGCACGTGCGCGTGCGTCGTACCTGGCGCGGCGTCTACCCGATGACCCCGGATGGCTCACCCTTGCTCGGCTGGTCAGGTCAGGTCGAAGGCCTGCTGCACGCCACGGGCATGTGTGGTCAGGGTCTCATGCTCGGGCCGGGCGTCGCGGCCCTCATCGTGCGGATGGCCCGGGGCGAGCTCGATCCCGACGATCACGACACGCTGCGCGCTTGGGCACCGGCTCGGAAGTTCGTGGGTGAAGAGGTGTTGCGCTAACGTCGAACTCGCGCGCGTCGTTCGCTACGCTAGGGCGCAGGCCCTCTGGTGGCGGGCCTGCGCATTGTCTCGTGTCCTTAGTGGCGGTACTCAGCGGCACCAGGCGAACAGGGTCGGGTCGGACGTGTGCAGCTTCACGACCTGGCCGAGCGACAGGAACGAACCTTCGGGCAGGTCGGCGAAGATCGGGCCATCATCCATATCGGAGAGCGTCGAGTAGTCGACCTGCTTCTGCGCAGCCGCGGTGAGCAGATCGAGCGCCTGAAGCGTGCCGATGCCCGCCTGCACGCACTGACCGGGGTTGCCGGCTGCGGGGCCAGCGGACGCCGGGCGCTTCGCGAACGCGACGAAGCCGAGACTGAGGATGAGGGCGAAAGAAACGACCAAAACCTTCTTCATAACTTCCTCCAAGGGTGA
>SKSV01000243.1 GCA_007122815.1 Trueperaceae bacterium
ACCATAAACTCTTCAACCAGGGCCGGGCTTATCAGCGGTCCATTCTTGTAGGACATGTCTTCCCAGAGGTGGATGCAGTCCAGCTTGACCTCCGACAAGACCCGGTCGAAGATCGTCACCCATAAGTCCGCCAGATGATCGGTCATACGTCGAATCAGCTCAGGGTTATCGAGGTAACCCATCATTAAACCTATCTCACCCATCAGGTAGCGCGGCGCACCAAAGAAACCGCACGGCGAGCCCCCAATCGAGACCACGCCGTCGTAGCTGTTGAGTCGCTCCACCTGCTGCTGCCAGTCAGAAGGAAAGCGTTCTGCGGTATCAGGGTTAAGGCGTTCAGCAGCGAGCTGTTCAAAGTCCTCCATGCTCTGAATCGGCCATCCCACGAAATGCGGCACCGTACCCCTGCTATCTGTGGTGTACTTGGTTATACCCATCTGATCGCGGACCAGAAGCCGTTCACCGTTTCTCTCAAGGATCTGCTCTTCAAAACCGGGACATATGTAGAGCTCCACCGGAACTTTGAGACTCGGTTTATCCAGGTTGGTAGATTCGATGACATCAAGACTGAAGCGGTCCTGGGGCCTGATTGGCGTGGCCGGACCGCGAACGGTCTCTCCCCACAGGGGATTCCCGTGGACGCCGTGGTTCCTGGGCATGCCTTCGGAGTACCAGCGTTCTACCGTGCCACCCCAGAAGCCCTGCTCCCAATACAGCACGCGATCCGGCGGCTCAAAGTTCATGATCGCGTGGAACCTCTGTTTGTCGTTCATGCTGAACCCCCGGACGCCGTCCCGCTACAATTGACCAGGACATTTTATTGACATATGACTTAACTTACCATAGCATGACTTCAACAGGAGAACAAGCCTGGATCAACGGTAGCCGCTTCAATGAACTGCTGCTCATAGAGACTGCGGTACATCGGGGCGCTATCCATCAGCTGCTCGTGCTTGCCGTGAGCCACTACTCTGCCCTGGTTGAGAAGAAAGATCTGATCAGCGTCATGTACGGTAGTCAAGCGGTGTGCGATAATTATCGCCGTTCGCCCGATAAGCAGACGCTTCAGCGCACGCTGAATGACTGCCTCGGTCAGGGTATCCACGCTCGATGTTGCCTCGTCCATGATCAAAATCCGTGGATCGGCCAGCATAGCGCGCGCGATGTTGATAAGCTGCTGCTGCCCGGTTGAGAGATTGGCTGCGCCCTCGAACACCCGGGAATCGTAGCCGGCGGGGAGATTGCTGATGAACGCGTGGGCCTCGGCGTTACGCGCAGCTTCGATTATCTCCGAGCGGCTCGCTTCTCTACGCCCGAAAGCGATGTTCTCCGCAATCGTTGCGGAGAACAGAAAGGGTTCCTGGGGAACGTACGCCATATGGCGATGCAGGCTGTTACAGCAGATTGTGTGTAGCTCCCGGTCGTCAAGGAAAATCGCGTCACGATCTGTGTCGTAGAAGCGGCAGATCAGGTTGATGATGGTGGTCTTGCCAGCCCCGGTGGGACCCACGATAGCAACGGTTTGGCCCGGCTCAATTTGCATGTTGATGTTTTTCAGAATCAAAGTGTCGGCATAGGCAAAACTCAGATTACGCAGCTCGACTTTGCCGTCAATTGTGTCAACTGTTTCTGCCTCATCAGAGTCTTGCACCACCGGCTCGGTATCGAGCAATTGCAGCACTCGCTCACCCGCCGCAGACGCCGATTGCAGCGTCGCGAAGAGCTGACTGAGCTCGCGAATCGGAGCAAAGAATCTACTGACGTAGCTCAGGAATGCAACAACCACACCGATGGATGTATGCCCCTGAACGATCATGTATCCTCCAGCCAACAGGACAATCGCGCTGGCAGCGATGCCGAGTACGTCTACCGTGGGCAGGAAGACATACGACAGACTCATCGCGCGTACGTGCGCAGCACGGTTGCGTCGGTTATGCTCTTCAAATTGTTCGTGACTGCGAGCTTCCTGTGCGTAGGACTGGATGACCTTGATACCGCCGATGTTCTCCGCCAGACTCCCGACCAGGCCGGCGATGCTTTCGCGCGTAGTACGAAAGGCGACGCGTGCCTTGCGCGAAAAAATGAACGTTGCCAGGATCATCAGCGGCAGGATAGACAACGTCAGCAGCGCTAGCCGAGCATGCATGGCCAGCATAACCGTTACCGTACCTGCGATGATGATCGCGTCTCCAATCAAGGTTATCAGGCCCTCACTCAGGAGATTGTTGATAACCGACACGTCGTTGATGACCCGTGAGACGGTTACTCCAACGAGGTTTGTGTCGTGATACGCCACTGAAAGCCGCTGCAGGTGCTCAAACAGATGCTTGCGCAGGTGAAACAGTATCTGCTGCCCTACCCGCGCCAACAGGAAAGTCTGCAGGCCTACGGCCGCGTGCGTCAGAACAACCGCCAGAGCAAAAAGCAGCGCGTTGCGCCACAGACCGCGTGGATCCATTCCGGCGATATTGACGTCGATGATCACGCTGGTCAGGTACGGCAGCGTAAGGGCTCCAGCTGTAGCAACCAGCATGAACAGAAACGCCGCCAAGAGCAGCCGGCGGTAAGGCGCTGCAAAGTGCAACAACCGCAGGATAACGCCGGCCTTGATGCGCTCCTCCTGGCGGTCTCCCAGGCTGCGCAGCAGGCGCCGCGGTCCGACGCTGGACGAGCCAATTCCGGTCCCGATCACCGTGCGTCTCCGCGGACTGTATCCGAAGTCAGACGCAGCTGGTGGCGGAATATATCTGCGTACAGTGGGCTATTACGCAGCAGCTGATCGTGGGGCGTTTCGCTGGATGTGCGCACGCCTACTGCTGCAATACGGCCGCGCTCGAGAACCAATACACGGTCGGCATTGCGAATAGTGCTGAGTCTCTGTGCAATGATTATCGCGGTGCGGCCGGTCATCAGGTGCTCTAGTGCATCCTGCACGTGACGCTCGGTATCGGTGTCGACACTGGAGGTTGCATCGTCCAGAATCAGCACCTCGGGATTCTTCAGCAGGGCACGGGCAATCGAGATCCGCTGCCGCTGCCCGCCCGACAGTGTCACCCCCCGCTCTCCCAAAGTAGTACCGTAGCCCTCAGGCAAGCCGATGATGAAATTGTGGATGCAGGCGGCGGTGGCCGCTTCCTCTATCTGCTGTTGACTGGCCTCCGGCCTGCCAAAAGAGATGTTGGCACGAATCGTTGATGCAAACAGAACACTGTCCTGGAGCACAACACCAACGTGGTTGCGCAGCGATCGAACAGCGATCTTGCGTATATCAACGCCGTCGAGGTAGATAGCTCCTTCGTCCGGGTCATAGAACCGCGGAATCAGCCTGATAATCGAGGACTTGCCCGATCCGGTACCGCCAAGGAGAGCGGTCTTCTCGCCAGGCGCCGATTCAAAGCTCAGCTGGTTGAGAACACGCCGGCCCCGACCATACGAGAAACTGACATCATCAAAGCGTATGGCACCGGCTACTCTGTCAATTTCTACGGCCTGCGGATCATCCTGCACCTCGGGTTCGAGATCCAGTATCTCAAAGATACGCTCGGCAGAAGCGGAGGCGCGCGCAATTGCGCTGAGTAACCATCCAAAACGCCGTATCGGGTGAAGAAGTAAGGCCAGATAGGTGGTGAAGGCCACCAGCATACCGATGGTCAGTGTGCCGCGGATAACCATTCGGCCGCCGACAGTGAGCACAATCAGTGTGCCGACACCCGCCAGGAACTGCATCAACGGCAATATAATGGCGCGCAGGCGGGCTTCGATCAGCTGAGCATCGAGCAGTCTCGCGTTGTATCGCTCAAAGGACTGTATCTCGCATTCTTCCTGCCCGAAGGCCTTTACTATCCGCGAGCCACGGATATTCTGTTCAAGGCGAGACGTAAGAATGGCCTCGCGATCGCGGATTATCATCGAAAGCGGGCGGAAGCGGAAACCGAATTTCACCGCACTGTACAACAAGACCGGTACGATAGAGAACGCAAGCAGGGTAAGCTGGTAGCTTAAGAAAAGCGCGGCAACTGCCACGCCGGCGATCAGCGTACCCATTTCGGTTAACTGAAGCAGCCCCTTGCCGGTCAGGAAGCGCACCCGGTCAACATCCTGCACGCTGCGCGCCAGTAGTTGTCCAGATTCTGAATGGTCGTGGAAGTTGAATGACAGAGCCTGGATTTTCTGGTGAAACGTGTTGCGCAGGTCAAACGCTACATTCTGTGACGCCGATTCGGTCATATAGCCTGAGACGTAGGTGAATACGCCTCGGGCCATACCGGTCACCAGCAACAACACCGAGCCTGCTACAATAGTTTGGACATCAGCCAGCCGGATACCGCTATCGACGATGTGCCGAATTATCAGCGGAATCGATATGGTGGCCGCGTTCACTAACAATACCGAGGCATAAGCGAACGCGATGGTCCATCGGTACGGTTTGAGCCACGTGAGTGCACGACGGACGTAGCGGCCACGCACTGTTCAACCGTGTAGATCGTAATCGAAGAAATCAATCCCAAGAATGTCAGCGAAACTACGTAGTTCTCGCTTGAAATCGCCTTCGATACCATGGATGTGATTTGACCCGAAGGTTTCCAGAAAATGGTTCTTGTCGATATTCATGCGAAGAAATATCAGCGGTCGAGTCTGGATAGTGGCCGACTGTGCAGCCCGGTCCTTTACTTCTGTTACGCCGGAAAGGACTCCGAGTGCATACTGCGACTCGCGGCGAAAGAACCGCGCAAAGGTCATTTCGATACCGGCCGGCACGGTGAAAACAGTGGCGGCTCCGCCGGCTTCACCAAAATTGTGCGGCAGGATCTGCACGCGAGCAAGACTGTGGTCCGGGTCTGCCGACGGTGCTGCAAAATAGGTTGCCATTGAACCGCAATTGGCGAGAGTCATCTCGTTAGCAGTTAACCAGGCGATGTCGTTCAGATTGGTCGGCTTTCCACCGCTGAGCAGATTCAGCACCTGCATGGTCAACGCACCGTCCGCGTCCGCTTCGCAGCTGCAGGGAACCGGCTGCTTGCGACCGTCCGCATCGTAGGGGTCGTTGGCAAGCGCAACGTTGATGCACTGCAGACAGTAGCCGTTACTCATCTCCGGCTGGCATTTCACCCCCATGAAGTCGAGTTCGTAGAGCTTCACCAGTTCTTTGGTTGCCAGGTATGAACCAACCTGCTTCTGCAAATGCGCAGGAGTGAAATTGGAATCATTGTACGCCACCGTCTCGCTCTTATCGCTGAGCCAGTTGATATGGTGGGATACCGTCTCTGGATTCTGATTCTCGGCGCGCCGGGCGATTTCGAATTGGTCGATGTGCTCGATGTCAACGCCAAAGAGTCGTTCCCACTGCGCTACATCGGCAGTGCCGGTGCTGATTCCCAGCGAGCGCCCGCCGATTGACCCGTAGGTCTGTCCGCGCAGACGCTGACGCGCAGCGGCTGCCCGCAGAAACGCCATCAGCCGCGGCCAGTTCTGCGCTTCAGCGTAATCTCCCGGCAACCGCAGGCAGGGCACCCCGATCTGGTCCATTGCTCCTGCAACCGCCAGAAACGCCAACTGACTCAGCGAGTCCGGGGCGTCATTATGCACCAGGGCAATCGGAACATGCAGCAGGTTAGCAGCGTGGGCCACAAGCGCAGGTGCAACAAAGATTGGCGGATAAAGCACCGCACAGTCGGCCGCGGCCGCGTGGATTTCCTGAACCGCCTGGACTGCCTCGCGCTTGCCGCGAATCTCTCGATGGCTCGGCCAGATGATCTCGGCGTCCGCCTCCAGGGTTGCAACGAAGCGCTGCAGCTCGCGATCCCAGATCGGCTTGCGCTTCTTGTAGACATCGTTACGTGCGTGAGATTCACTAAACGCCAACAGCCCGACTCTTGGCTTCAACATGGCATGCCCTCCCCTGTGCCAGAAAATGCGCCCCACTGGCGCT
The DNA here is from genome assembly GCA_007122815.1 of Trueperaceae bacterium. GTDB lineage: Bacteria > Deinococcota > Deinococci > Deinococcales > Trueperaceae > CSSed10-48. Next base: position 5,930 of record SKSV01000243.1, read on the forward strand.
ACGAGGTATGTCGTATGTCCGAAGTATTATCGGCCGCATGGGGGGCTGTTGTCAACCAGAAGATCAGCTCACAAGGTCGGCGGCATCCGAAGTATCAGTGAAATGTACTGCGGCCAGGGCCAGGCACACTGAGGTCTGCGGGCTAGCTATCGCAGACGGAGCCATCGGCAAACCGATGCGGGTGCCTGGTTTTTGGTTGGTACGGATACTTCGCAGCGATTTGCTCGTCGAGCTGAACCCCTAGTCCGGGCTGTGTAGGCGCACGCGCAAATCCTTCATCGAACTCGACCGCTCGGCCGCAAAAGAGATCTTCCCAGAACGGTGACAGCCCGCTGCCGATCTCCAGCAGTGTCGCGTTTGGAGTACTCATGCAGACATGCGCCGACGCCATGGTGCACACCATGCTGTTTGGATTGTGAGGGAGCAGCTCAATGCGAAACACCTCGGCCAGAGCTGCAAGCTTCTTCATCTCGCTTATACCCCCGCAGCGTACTACGTCCGGCTGAATATAGTTGACCAGGTGCTGGGAGCATATTTCTCCAAATTGTAGCCGGGAGTTAATGCGTTCCCCGGTGGCAAGTGGAACCGTCGTGAGTGACCTGAGCAACGACAGCTCACCGAGGTCTTCCACTTGCGTTGGTTCCTCAACAAACAAAGGCCGATACGGTTCCGCGAGCTTGCAGAACTCGATTGCCATTGCGGTTGTGCATCGCCCGTGCAGGTCAACACAGATTTCGAAGTCCGGCCCCACCGCTTCGCGCACTTCTGCCAGCCGCTCGATTCCGAGCCGAACTGCGCGCATCGGGTCAATGACATTCCTGTCGTCGGCGGAGACGAAACCACCTTTTGCAGCCGTCCACCCTTCCGCTTGTCGCTCGAGAAATCTTTCTGCCAGGGATTTCGGCTCCAGCCGCCCGCGCTCATCCTCTGTCATGTGGTAGGGCATGACGCGATTGCCTGAGCTGGTGTGAGGGTAGCATCTGATCTTGTCCCGCGCTTTGCCGCCGAGAAGCTGGTAGATCGGCTGACCGAGTGCTTGTCCGAGGATGTCCCAGAGGGCTATTTCTA